>DASVOT010000251.1:0-6612 GCA_036383235.1 Chryseosolibacter sp. | reverse complement strand
GCAATAAAAGTGGTCTCCGAGCAGGGCCTTTCGGTTGCCTCTTCTGTCAATGAGACTTTTGATCCATCCTATCAAAAATTGACTTTTCATACCCTGAACATTGTCAGGAATGGCATTAAGATCAACAAGATGAATGCCGATAAGATTGAGCTCATAAGGCGGGAAGAGGAGATGGATCGCGCGGTCTATGATAAAAGCCTTAGCGCGGTATATAACATCCCCGATGTCAGGGTAGGCGACGTCGTGGAGTATTCATTTACGATTAAGGGTTCCAATCCGGTTTTCAACGCTCATGCTTTCGGAAATTTCTATTTTCAATATGGAGTACCAGTTAAAAAGTTCGCTCATAGGTTGATTGTAAATTCTCGCAGGCCCCTTCAATTCAAGGCATACGGCGATACCGGCGAGCTCACGGAGTCTGAAGCGGGAACACTGAAAAATTATGAATGGGTCCGCGAGGCCGTGCCCGCTCTACTGAAAGATGATATGCTGCCGTCCTGGTTTAACCCGTTTCCTCATGTTCAATACACGGATTTTCGATCCTGGCAGGAGGTGAAGTCATGGGCTTTGCGTGTTTTTGACTTGAAGGAGTCTGACGACCACACCCTAAAGGGTGTCATCGAGAGAATACAACACAAAGGCAAGCCGGAAGAAAAAATAAAAGAATGTATTCGAATCGCGCAGGCTGAGATCAGGTATCTGTCCTTTTCAGATGGAATTCATGGCTACCGGCCGCATCCGCCAGATGCTGTGTATTCCCAGAAATACGGGGACTGTAAAGACAAATCATTTTTGCTGTCTTATCTTCTCAACAGAATTGGAATCGAGAGTTCTCCGGCGCTTGTGTCTACCGAGGACGGACAAATTCTTAACGATATTTTACCCAACCCCTGGGCATTTAATCATTGCGTGGTCCAATTTGATTTTAACGATTCAACTTATTGGATCGACCCCACATTAACTTCCCAGGTTGGGCCCCTTAAAGATTACTTGTTTCCATCTTATAAAAATGCGCTGGTTATCAATACGGCTAGGGACGGACTCGATTCGATACCTTTTGGGAATAAAAGATCAATGATAAAAGTGCAGGAAGAGTATTCCATGGATAAAGTGGGCGGGTACGTCTCATTGGAAGTTAAATCTGAATTCTATGGAGATGAGGCTGATGATATGAGAAATTATTTCCAGACAAGCACTAAACAACAAATCCATAAGAACTACCTGAACTTTTATGCGAGAGACTACTCTGAAATAGAGATGAAGAAGGATGTTGAATTTCAGGACAACCAGGCTGAAAACGTTATCACCTCCACCGAAGAGTATTTGATCAAGAACTTTTGGACACTGGATGAGGACAGGAGGAAAACAGCTTCAACTTATGCAAGAGTTCTGTCGAGCTACCTGAGCAAACCCGATACCAAATTGCGCACCATGCCTCTGGCAGTCAGCTATCCGCTGCAGGTTACTCAAACCATCAAGATAAGACTTCCCGAAGAGTGGACTGTTGACGATACGCGCAATGACGTTGAGTCGGATGGATTTGTTTATCACAGCTCTACTTTCTATAACAATAAAACCATTACGCTGCGATATTTTTATAAAACTAAAACCTCATTTATTGAATCCGCGCGGGCCATTGATCACATCAACAAGATTGATGAGGTTTTGAATGACCTTACCTACACGATTTATCAGGAACCGGCTGATCGGGGAAATCCTAAAAACAAATATATCATAATTGCGTTGATGATTGCGATTGGCATTTACGTTGCCAGGCGAAGCCTCAGGTGATGCGTAACGGCGTTGAATCGTTCGCTTGACGACGAGCGCGACCTTGCCAAAAACAATTTTTTTAACATTTGCGCCCGTACACGTATTCTTTTTTAGCGTAACTTCGGGATGATGACCTCTTACGTCTATGGAAAAAGGTAGACATTCAAAGGCGGCGCTTGCCTCCATGCGAAATTCCCGGCGCGACTTTCTCAGGAACAGCGCCGCGCTCGCCGCACTGGCTGGCACGGTTCCCCTCGCCGATATTTCCGCGTGCCCCGCACCGCCTGCGGGCAAAATCAACGGCATCCAGGTCGGACCCGTGTCCTTCGTTGACGAAGGCGTCGAAGCGGTGCTGGATAACCTCCAGAAGCTGGGTGGCGTGAACACCATCTTCCTCACCACCTTCACATACGGCCGCGGTCTGTCGGGACGACAAATTCCCGGGCATCCGTTTCCCGACCACGGATCACAGGAGTCGGATGAAAAAACTTTTCACGGCGGCAACTACGCCACACCTCACCCGGAATTTTACAGGAACACCATTCTCAAAAATACGCGGGCACCGGAACACGGCGACCTCGACATCGTGGCGCAGGTGCTGCCTGCTGCAAAGAAACGCGGAATGAAAGCGTTCTGCTCCGTGGAGGATCAGTGGCGCCCCGATGTGCCCGGCGTGAAAGAATGCGGCGAGATCGACCTCCAGGGACGGCGAACAAATACGCTTTGCCTTTTCAATCCCGATGTGCGCGCATTCTGGACTGCGCTCGTCACCGACCTCTGCAAGTCCTACGACATCGACGGTATCCTCTTCTTCAATGAGCGCAACGGCCCGTTACTCAATGCGCTTGGCGCGAGCCATTTCCAGACGATCGATTCCTCACGCACCACGTGCTTTTGCGAACACCATCAACGGGCGGCGAAAGACCAGGGCATCCGCTTTGAACGGGCAAAAGCCGGATATCAGAAACTGGATAAGCTGGTGCAGGCTTCCTTAAAAGGTCAACGCCCCGACGATGGCTATTACGTTGAATTTGAGCGTCTCCTTCTGGAATATCCTGAGATCATCGCCTGGGATCGCCTGTTTGACCAGGGCAAGCACGAAGTGCTGGCGGAAGTGTATGCTGCCGTTAAAGCCGTCGATAAAAACCTGCAGGTGGGTTTTCATATTGAGCACGTCAACTCGTTCAATCCCTTCTTCCGCGCCACGCGCAGCTATGAGAACCTTGCCTCCAAAGCCGATTTCCTGAAAGTAGTGATGTATAACAATTGCGGAGGAGAGCGGTACGCCAACTTTATCAGAAACATCGGGTCGACGATCTTCCGGGACGTCCCGCAGGAAGAACTCATGCGCTTCAACAACCACCTGCTCAATTATGGAGAGGAAGCCTCGCTCGACCGCCTTGCAACGGAAGGGCTGTCTGCTGATTACGTTTTCCGCGAAACGAAACGCGCCCTCGCCGGCGTAAAAGGCAAATGCCTGATCCTTCCGGGCATCGATATCGGCATCCCCACAGCCCCGGACAGCCGTAAAGCTTCTCCCGACGATACGTACAAGGCCACGCGCGCGGCTTTCAGCGCCGGCGCCGACGGCGTGATACTTTCCCGCAAATATTCCGAAATGAAGCTGGCGAACCTGGAGGCCGCCGGACGCGCGGTACGCGAGGGCTAACACATTAATGAAACATTCATCCCGACCAATCATCAACCTATGAAACCGATATCTGTACTGCTGGCCTCCGGTTTGTTCCTCACCTCAATGAGAACGGACTTTCGTTCACAAAACGATTTTTCCGCGACAAGCCATCCCGGCCTGATAAGCCAGGATGCACAAAATAAAAGGAAAGAAGGGAGCCCGCTCGATCACCTGCCGGCGAACATCGAGCTCATCACTCATTTTGGTGAGCGCGCGGACATTTCGCCCGACAGCAAGCGCGTGGCCTTTATGGCGAAAAGTTTTGGCGACGCCATGGTGGTCGACCTGAAGACGCGCGTCATCCGGTGCCTCACCTGCAACGTTCCGGGTGCTGCTTTTCTCAGGGTAATGCACCTGTCAACGGGCGACTATATCCTCATCGGGCCGGATCACTTTGAAGACATCCACGTCAGCCGCTCCAGGGACAACGAGCTGTGGTTCCTCAGCAAGGAGCCGGGCGCTAAACCGGTCAAGCTCGGACAGAAAATGAGCGAGGGACTCGCGATCTCCAAGAAAAACCTGAAAATCGCTTTTGCGGAATTGCCAGCGCACGCATCCGACCTCGCACCCGGAGCATCCAGGCTCATCGTTGCAGACCTCGACCTCTCGGGAGAGATACCAAAAATCGTGAATCGAAAATCGGTTTATGAAAGCGCCGACCGGAGCTGCACCATTGAACCGCAGGATTTTTATGATGGCGATACGAAGATGACATTTACCTGTTATCAGCCAAACGATAACGGCTCGGTTATGGGCATCGACCTGGAGACCGGCAAGGTAACCGATTTTTCGAAGAAGCCCGGCACCTATAACGAAGCAGAAGGCATCTTTCCGGACGGAATGTATACGTGTGTGGAAGCCGATCGCCAGTGTGAAACGCTGGGAGGTCATGGATTCAGCCAGATCGATATCTGGAAGCTCCGGCTGGATGGAACGGGAAAGGACTTTGTGAGGCTCACCTATTTCAATGATTATGAAGGAGGGAAGGCATCAAACCCCGTTGTTTCCACTGACGGGAAGTTCAGGGCATTTCAATCGGCCAAGACTACCGACGCGGCCGGAGTCGGTTATGGAATTCTCCTGTATTGGTTCAGGAAGTGATACAACGTGAAGGCAACATTTCCGCGCCTTTGTTTAACTTAAACCTTCAGTGAAAACCAGGTGGATTAGCAATATATTAACAGGCAGGTATGGATGACGCGTTGCTAGAAAAAGGCAGGGCGGCGCTCGCGGAAGGATCATGGGAAAAGGCGCGCGAGATCCTGGAACAAAGCGTTCGCGTCAATGAGTCCGCCCAGGCGCTCGAAGACCTTTCCTGGGCCTGCTGGTGGATGAATGACATCCCCGCTGTTTTCGATGTGCGGGCCCGTGCCTATCAGGCTTTTATCGACCAGGGTGACAAACGCGGAGCGTCGCGGACGGCGAGCTGGCTTGGCCTCGACTGCCTCGAACTTTCCGGCGAATTTGCCGTGGCCAACGGGTGGTTTCAACGGGCGGAAAGCCTCCTGGAAGGAGATGTGCGATGCAGGGAATACGCCATCATCACTAACCTGAAGGCGAACCTTGCGTTCCGTGCGGAGCACAATCCGGAAAAAGCGCTGGCGCTATTGGAGCAGTCACACTCGCTCGCCAAATCACTGAACGCGATGGAACCGCAGATGATGGCGGAGGCATTAAAGGGTTTCATTCTCGTTACCGAGGGCCGCGTCGCCGAGGGGATGATGCTCCTGGACGAGGCTACCGTCATGGCGCTCAGCGAATCCAGCGGCGACATACGATCGGTTACCACCACGTGCTGTTTCCTCATCGATGCCTGTAACCGCATCCGCGATTACGAGCGCGCGGATCAATGGTGCGTGCGCGTAAAGGAGATTTGCAAAAGATGGCGGCACCGGGCGGTGTTTGCCACCTGCCGTACCCAATACGCTGCGGTGTTGCTCTGGAGAGGAGAATGGAAGGAGGCTGAGGAAGAGCTTCTTGCCGCCATAGAAGAATTGAAAGCGTTCCGGCCCGTCAGCGTGAATGCCGCGCTCGTAAGACTTGCCGACCTGCGCCGGCGACAAGGCAGGTGGAGTGACGCCTCGGCGATACTGGATGAAATCAAATCGCACTGGATGAAGCAGCTCATCTGTGCGGAACTGGCTTTTGACCGGGGTTTTTATGAAGACGCCCTGCAGGCTGCGGAAAAATTCCTTCGGCAAATCCCTTCTCACGAAAAGACCGAACGCATCACCGGCGTTGAATTGCTGCTGCGCATCTATCTCCAACTTGGGAAAATGGAGGAGGCCGTCGCCACCCTGGCGGAGCTTCAGGAGATCGAAGAAGGGATCGCCACACCACCGCTCAGGGCTGCGAGACTTTACGCTGAAGGGATGCTTGAACGCGCGCGCAAAGACTACCCCGTCGCCAGGCGGCACCTGGAGGATGCCATTGACATCTATGAGCAACTGACCAGTCCGTTCGAAGCTTCGCGTGCGCGCCTCGCGCTTGCGGACGTGCTTTCAGCCCTTGGTCAGCGCCGTCAGGCCGAAGCAGAACTTCAGCTGGCCATCGAAACCTTCGCAAAACTTGGAGCGGATAAGGACGTGGCACGCGCCAGATCCATGGTCAGGCAATTTCAGCCTGAGGCAGCAGATCGCGATGCGGATTTCACGGACAGGGAGGCGGATATACTCAAGCTGATCGCGCAGGGAAAGAACAATAACGAGATCGCTGACAAGCTGTTCCTCAGCGTTCGCACGGTGGAAAAACACCTCACCAATATCTATCAGAAGCTCGGGGTCGCCGGCAAATCCGCCCGCGCCTTCGCTGCTGCCTACGCTACCGGGAAGAAGGTATAGGGTATAGGGGCGTCACAGAAAAAATTTTGTGGTCATTCGCCTCTTCGGGTCCTGTGGTGAAAAATGGATATACGGATATATGGATATACGGATATATGGATATATGGAGATAGGGGTATAAGGGTATCACTGTTGTCCGGGAAAGTGCGGTGCTTAAAGGAAATTGACAACAGGCAATAAGAGGCAATTGACGGTTTACAATAGGCACCCTCTCCATGATTCGCTCCCGTCTGCTAACCCCGAGGGAGTTTAACATAGAAGCCCCGGGTGACAAGGCAGGGTTTGCATTGTGGGCACCTGTCGAAG
>DASVOT010000250.1:0-5318 GCA_036383235.1 Chryseosolibacter sp. | reverse complement strand
TCTATCGGGAACTCCGCGTCCTGACCACCTCGTAAATCGCAATGCCGGTCGCCACCGAAACATTGAGGGAACCGATCTTTCCTTTCATGGGAATTTTGACAAGCTCGTCCGCATCGCGCAGGAGCGTGTCCGAAATGCCATCTTCCTCTGATCCCATGATCATGGCGATCGGCCCGGCAAGGGGAATGTCGTAGAGACTGTGACCTGCTTTTTCAGTACAGGCAATGATTCGTATGCCGCTTTCGCGGAGAAACTTCATCGTTTTTTTCAGATCTCTCTCCCGGCAGACGGCGATGTGATGCAACGCACCGGCTGACGTTTTAATGGCATCGCCGGTAATAGGAGCATTCCCTTTCTCTCCGACGACAATCCCGTCCACTCCCGCGCATTCTGCTGTCCGGGCGATAGCCCCGAAGTTCCGCACGTCGGTAATCCGGTCAAGAATCAGCAAGAACGGTTCGCGGCCTTCGCTGAACGCGCGGTCGACAAGATTGTCGAGGGAGGCGTATATGACCGAGGCCAGCAGGCATACTACTCCCTGATGGTTCCGGGCGGAAAATTTCCTGAGCTTGTCCACCGGAACGAACGTATACGGAACCTGTTTTTCCTTAGCCAGCGCGATGAGTTCCCGGATAAGCTCGTTGGCAA
Organism: Chryseosolibacter sp.; assembly: GCA_036383235.1. Lineage (GTDB taxonomy): Bacteria > Bacteroidota > Bacteroidia > Cytophagales > Cyclobacteriaceae > Chryseosolibacter. Next base: position 4,670 of record DASVOT010000250.1, on the reverse strand, counting down.
GCCCCGACTGGATCATGATCTTTTCAATCTCGCGGCCAGCGTGTATGGCTTCCATTACCGCCCGCGTACCGTATATCATGTCAGTTTTTTCCACGCCTGTGTTCTGTAGAGTTGCAGGGCAAATGCCCGGTCAAATCTGAAGTTAAAAACCCCCGCAAGCAAACGATGAGGAAATATTTTTTGGGCTGGCTGCCTGTGCCCCGACAGGCAGCGCGGGGTGTCGGGCGGGGCCGGAACATGTCCGGGGTGTCACACAGTTCGTATTTTACAGCCCGGCATGGACATGCGCGCATCAGAACCTGGCATTTCTCCACAGGTCGATTACTTCATACCAGACGTCTTCTTTTTTCTTGTCGCGGATCAGGACAAAATTATCGGGGTCGAAAAGGCTGGCCGACCGCGTGAACGTAAATTCGACTTTGAAGTCGCCGCTGTAGTTCCACACTTCGCGATCGTCAAATTTAAAGACCTGGTCGGGCTTGCCGAAAATGATGTAGATCATTCCGCGGTCTGTTTTCCATCCTTCTTTATAGGAAGTAAACAACCGGTTCGCCATTTCCACCCGCCTGAAATAACTGCGCATCAACGTCCGGGCGCGTTCCGTATCAGAGGTGACGGTTAAGATGACCCGGTCGAATGCCTTCTTATTGCCGCGCGCCGCTTCAAGCCGTTCATTTTCCTGGCGGGTCGTAATGTAAATGAGTGGTCCCGAAAGACTGGCGAGCTTTGTATACTGCGGGTAATCATCCTCGGCGCGAAACGCAAATCCCTGAAGAGAAGTGGTATCTTTCTGCGCCAGGTAAAGGCCTTTCCGGGGGAAGCTGACTTCGTCGCCCGCCCGCACGCGAAATACGGAGTCTGCCGAGATCTTGGCCGGCACCCGTGCCTGCGCCTCCGAGTAAGCCGGCGCGGCCGCCGGGAAGTCGTCGTTGTAGTAGGAGATGATCCACTCGTCCGACCCCTCGCCAATCCTCACCGGCTCGTTCGTGTGGATATACGATTCGGCTGCGATGGATCCGCTTCTCAAAAGGTAATTGTTAACCGGGTAATCGGGATCAAGCTTTGCGTAGAAGAGCCACGCGGTTTTTACCGACGTTTTGATCACCCTTGCCACGAGGTATTTTGGAGCGCCGGCCAGGGGGAGCGTGGCGCGTCCCTCCAGGCCGGAGCTCACGCGTTTGTTCGAGACAACCTCCAGCATAAGCCGGCTTCCTTCCTTGTCACTCAGCATTTCCCTGCCTTCCCACCTGATGTAATACTCGCTGAAGAAATTGGCTGTGTCTTTTACATGGAGCGAATACAGGATGGTGTAAGAAGAATCTCCCCGGGCGATCCCAAACCGTAAACCTTCCGTTTGATACAAATACTCGTAGTTGATGTCCCGAAGGGGTTGGGCATGCGATACGAGCGGGAGAGGCAAAAGTAAAGCGAGGAGGAGTTTTTTCATATGCGATACATTAGCTGCAGACCGTTGACGAAGAACCCTATCCACCCTACGCGACGGCCGGATTTTAGGCGCAATATCCGTATAAAAGTTTAATCTTAGAATTATTCTTGGCCGCGTTGAGCCATGTGCTATTTTTGCGCACATGTCGAAGATCTATACAACGGAAATTACCAGCGATGAGATCCGCTCAGACAACCCGATTCATCAACGGCTGTTCAAAGCCTATGTTGTGGCCGGGCCATACATAAAAGGCGACGTGCTGGAGGTGGGTTGCGGCGAGGGAAGGGGGATAGACCTGCTCATGAGCAAAGCCCGTTCGTTCACGGCCGTCGACAAGATTGCATCCGCCCTGGAGAACCTGCGAAGCAAATATCCCGGGGCGAAATTCCTAGGCATGAACATCCCTCCGCTGAGCGGGCTGGCCGACAACGCATACGACCTGGTGGTCAGCTTCCAGGTAATCGAACACATTGAGCGTGACGCGCCGTTTCTCCAGGAGATACACCGGGTGCTGAGGCCCGGAGGCATCGCCCTGCTTACCACGCCAAATCGGCGGCAGTCTCTCACGCGCAACCCCTGGCACGTGCGCGAATTCCTGCCCCACGAATTGAAACTACTGGCAGATAAATTTTTTTCGGACACTCAAATGAAAGGCATCACGGGGAACCAGAAGGTGATGGCCTACTATGAAGAGAACAGAAAGGCCGTAAGGCGAGTCACGCGCTGGGATATTTTCGACCTGCAGCACAGGCTCCCGGCACGGCTCCTGCGCATCCCGTATGAGATACTCAATCGCTGGAACAGGAACAACCTCCAGAACGGGGCAGACGCGCTCGTGTCAGGTATTCACCATGAAGATTATGTAGTTACCGACGATCCTACCAACGCGCTCGATCTGTTGCTAATTGCCAAAAAACATACATAGTAACGCGGGGCAAATGGCAACCGAGAGTTTGTAAATTTGCGCCATAACTATTTTTATTGTACCTTATTAATTGCAAACCTGACTTTTAGCCCTAAACCTTAGGATTTTTTCTTAAAGGGTTTTGCTGGAGGGTCGAGCGGATTACAACCCCGGCCTATAGCATTTTTCCAAATCAGTTATCAACTAGCATCATGAAAAAGCTGTTCCCTGTACGCACTTATTTCATCAGAGCCAAAGTATTCGGGTTTATTCTCATTTTCATTCTGATTTTTTCACTGGTCTATTTCATTCTGGAGCTCCTGCAAAAATGATTGGTAACCTCCGTGTGCAAATCAATCAACATTTTCGCGGTTCCCATGCCACTCTTTAAAGTACTTTCGCGGAATGATTCTTACATGGCAGAATCGGCAATTCCCGGGGCAGTCCGCGCGGAGCCACAACCTGCTCGCCGCGCTGGAAATATTGAATTTTCCTGCTTAATTTACTTTATAAGAACGGAGAAAACCGCCGAATGGCCATTACAAGCCAGGGGTACCGCAGGTTTTCGGCTGCCGGTTCGCAACCTTCGACGCCTTTTGACGGCGGAATATCCGTCGCTGAACAATTTTTTTTTATTCCACGAGTTTAATGAGCATGTATCTACGGGTGATTCTCATTTTCATATTCGCCTTTGCGGCGTTGGATTCATCCGCCCAGTTCTGGAAGAAGAAACAAAAGGCGGATCAGGAAGTTTCAGCGCAGGAGCCTACTTCCCTGAATCCATCCGCGTCGAGGAAGGAATTTTCTCCCAAGGCGTCGCGCAAAGTTACCAAGGGACCTACGTACGGACTCGAGCAGGAGTACTACGACCGGATGGCCAAGCTGGAGAAAACAAAAAGAAAAGAAGAGCGGATCATGGAGAAGCCGCAATATTCCGATCCCATGTACTTCGGACATAAGCACCCGCCGAAGAAAAGGAAACCTTCAAAAATGAAATTCTGCAAGATCTGCGGCATCAGGCATTAACGCTGGCCTTCATTCCTTTTATGCCTTGATCAACCATCCTGCACTCACCTGTAAAATCTTCACGCGCCCACCGAACCTCGCACCGGACGACGGCGACCCTTCTGCCTGACATTGCAAGCCCTGCCTCCAGACTCAACCCATTCGCCGGCCGTTCCCCGTTTCCGCTACGATATTCGCTTGCGCCTTGGGCTGCCGCCTTTCGTCGAAGCCTGATAAAATCAGAGAATATCAGCGCGGCTCCATGCGGGGCGGGGCGCAATCGATAACGGCCGGAAGAAGGGATGGCCCCTTTGACCTGATCTTCTGCAGCCGACAGCGGCAAAGGAAAATTCAACTGGCGAGGAACAAGCCAACCGGTTCGTGATCAGCAAAAACTTTGAAAGGAATCATCGAGACTTCTTATCTTTCGAATTCGGAGATTGATCTGGCGTGTAAAATCAATGCAGTCGCCCGGCTGACTTCGTAAGAAATCTCAATGGCCGACGTGGCGCGGGAGGAACGTTCTACAGGACTTAATCAAGCAGATGAAAGAAATATTATCCACCGATCGCGGCAGTGAAAGTACCGGGAGGAAACAAAAGTCGGAAAGCCAGGAAGCGCGTTTCGAGGGGGGCGCCTTCCGCATTGTCGCACTATCCGGCGTATCGACCACACAATCAACCAACGTAAAGGACCAGAAATGAGCCAGCAACTTGCCTGCGTTTTCCCAGAAGAAAATGCAATTCCGGATCAGCTGAAGATCCCGCAACCCATTGAGCAGCGCGAATACCTGATCAATGGAGAACTAAAAACCTGGACGGGCAACCTCAACCCCGTATTGAGTCCTGTCTGTATCAGGCAAGGAAAGGAGCTCAAACAGCAGGTGATCGGACAAACGCCTCTTCTTACGACGAAGGAATCGCTCGAGGCGCTGGATGCGGCCGTAAAAGCCTATGATCTGGGCCATGGCCACTGGCCAACCATGAGCGTGGTCGAACGCATCGAGCATGTCGAGACGTTTCTGCGGGCCATGCGTGGAAAACGCGATGAAGTCGTGAAGCTGCTGATGTGGGAAATCGGGAAAACGCTGAAAGACTCCGAGAAGGAATTCGATCGCACGGCCGATTATATCATTGAAACCATCAAGGCGTTGAAAGAACTCGACCGGAACTCCGCCAAGCTCATCGAGGACCAGGGATTCATGGCGCAGATCCGTCGCGTGCCCCTAGGCGTAGCGTTGTGCATGGGGCCTTACAATTATCCGCTGAATGAAACCTTCACCACGTTGTTTCCCGCACTGATCATGGGGAACAC
>DASVOT010000249.1:0-5864 GCA_036383235.1 Chryseosolibacter sp. | reverse complement strand
CCGGACTCAAAATCACCATGTACGTGAAGTTGAGCGATGGACGGATGCCGATGTATTCATCTGCAGAAAACATAAAGGGGCGGATGTAAAGCGACGAACCTTTGGCCGTAGGAATCCATTTTCGATCCAGCGAGATCAGCTCTCCGAGACTGTCCATGAACAGCTCTTCCGGAAGCAACGGCATGCACATACGCTCGGCGGAACGGTTCATCCTGGCCCAATTATCACGCGGGCGGAAAACCAGGGCCTCGCCTGAAGGGCCGCAGTGCGCCTTAAGGCCTTCGAATATTCTTTGCCCGTAGTGTATTGCCGGAGTGGCGGGACTGACCGGTATTTTCCCGTAAGGAACAATGCGGGAATTCTTCCATTCTCCTCCCTGAAAGTCCGCCACAAACATATGGTCGGTATATACTTTGCCGAACGGCAGGTGGTCAAAATCAATTTCAGACAACCGCGAACGCTTAACCTGCTGTATTTCAACTTTTAACGATTCAACCATATCGATTTATTTGCGGACCGAAATTACCACTTTCACACCTATTAACCTAACGACTGGTAGGGTTGGGTTATTACGGATGGCGATCGTCTTTCACCGGTATGGAAGCATGGAATCCGGCCTGCAGCCATCGTTTTCACCCTTCGTCCAAAGACGGCGCAGGAACGAGGGCTGCCGGTCCGCGCTGGCTTTCGGTCTAGGTGTCCTGCCGGGGAGACCAGGGAGATTCTTCAACAAGAAGTTCCAGAGCCATTTTTCTGGCCAGAACAAACAAATAATCAGAAAGCCGGTTCAGATATTTGATCACGAGGGGATTGACCGGTTCTGCTTCGTGGAGCAGAATGACCAGGCGCTCGGCGCGTCTGCAAACGGTGCGCGTCACATGGGCGAAAGACACGGCCGGGTGCCCGCCGGGGAGAATAAAAGACTTGAGCGGAGGCAGCTGCGCTTCCATCGAGTCGATTTCCTCTTCCAGGTACAGGATGTCATCTTCGGAAAGGGAAGGGATCCTCACCTTTGTATTACCCGGTTCGGTGGCCAGGATTGACCCCATGGTAAACAGGCGATCCTGTATCCCGAGCAAGGTATCTTTTCTGGGTTGATTGACGTGCTGGTCGCGGAGCACTCCCACCCACGAGTTCAGTTCATCGACCGTGCCATACGCATCGATCCGGATATTGGCTTTGGAAACGCGTTTACCACCAAAGAGGGAAGTTGTCCCCTTATCGCCGGTTTTAGTGTAGATCTTCATGATCCAAAGTTAATGAACGCTCGGCAGCTTGTATAAGGAATCGTCTGATGCCGGCTTGTCTCGCGCGGCCTTGCTCGCAAGGATCTCGTTAAATCAATGAGAGGCGGGGGCCGGCACAGAAGTCGCCCTTGAAACGTGGTCGTTCTGACGATCCCACTCGATCAGACCATCGCGAAGCCTGATGATCCGGTGAGCATAATGGGCGATGTCATCTTCGTGTGTGACCATGATGATGGTGTTGCCTTTATCATGAAGCTCCTGGAAGAGGTTCATGATGTCGTAAGAGGTTTTTGTATCGAGGTTACCGGTAGGTTCATCGGCGAGGATGATGGAAGGATTGTTAACCAGCGCCCGGGCAATGGCGATACGCTGCCTCTGGCCTCCGGACAGCTCATTCGGCTTGTGGTGCGCGCGGTCAGCGAGCCCCACATTTTCCAAAGCCTGCATTGCCATTTCATTTCTCTCCGACTTGTTATATCCGGCGTAAATCAATGGAAGGGCGATGTTTTCGAGGGCTGAGGCTCTCGGCAACAGGTTAAAGGTCTGAAACACGAACCCGATCTCCTTATTGCGGGTGTCGGCGAGCTCATTCTCCGTCATGTCACTTACAAGCTTGTTGTTCAGCATGTAGCTTCCGCTTGTGGGTGTATCCAGGCACCCGATGATGTTCATGAGGGTCGATTTTCCGGATCCGGAAGGACCCATAAAGGCCACGTATTCCCCGCGATCGATTGAAATAGAGATCGATTGAAGCGCGTTAACCGTCTGGTTACCCATGCGATAGATCTTCGAAATCTCCTTTGTTTCTATAATTTTCATCGATTCTATTAGTTAGTCTCCTGACGGATTAATTACAAAGATGGGCCAAAAACCCGAAAAGTTTGCCGGGACGGCCGGGTGCCGTGACCAGGTTTTCGCTGCCTTCAAAATTAGGTAAACAGCGCCAAAGCAGAAAACCGTAAAAATCCAAAACATGCCTTCTATTGAACGGCGGCAGCGGCCTTCAGGTTCGTTCGCCGATGAAGGAAAGGCACTTCTCAATCACAGCTTCGTCCTTCAGGAGCCTGGTATGACCCAGTCCTGAAGTTTTGAACAGCCTGGCCTTCGGGTAGCGCTTCACAAGCTCGAGAGCATGACGAAGGGAAACCTCTTCGTCATTTTCATCGTGGATGAGCAACAGGTCGAGGTCGGGCTTGATCCTTTCGATGAAATACAAAGCCGTGAAAGCATCAAAGGGCTTGCCGCTTTTCCTTTGAACGTACGACCTGAAAAATTCTCCCGTGGCGGGCGACCCGTTGATGGTCCGCAAATACGTCTTGATGATCTCGTCTCCTATCGTCGGAGATGCGATGTTGATCAGTTTTCTTACAGGCAGCCCGTTCATGGCGGACTGCAAAACCACGCCGCCTCCGAACGAATGCGCAATGATCGCCTGTGGAGGGCCGGTTTTTTCCCAGATCGTTTTCAGCGCATCTTCAAATTCGTCGATGTTTGTCGAGGTTCCCTGTGAATGACCGTGCGCGGGCCCGTCGAATGCCACTGCCTGGTATCCGGCGTCGACAAGGGCGTGAATGATCTTGCGGAATTGCGTCGCGCGTCCGGCCCATCCGTGGACCAGCAAGACCACGGGCCCGCTACCCCACGAATAGCCCTGAATCTTCTTGCCGCGGACAAGTAGCGTGAATTTTACCGCTTCGTCTTCCAGCGCCCGCTCTTTCTCGGGTACGCGGTAGTTCAGCGGTGTAAAAAAAACAGCGATAAAGAAACGGTGCGCAAGCCACGGAACCCATTTCTCCAACCGCGGATACACGCGTTGAACAATTTTTAACAAAATGGGTGTTTTGCTTTTTTTCACCTGGCAATATTCTCACCGATGGTGTATCGGAAGGTTTCTTCAGAGGGCTCCGCGGTAACGGGATCAAAGGTCCGTTCAATGAACGTTACAGCGTTCGCATAATCAACGAGGATAACCGTTGAGCACCGGGTTCCGTAACCGGGACTCCTGATGAACGCGGGGGACAGCGCGCGCTCGCGTTCAAGACCAACGCCGGTATCCGGCAAATGCTCGTCGGCCGGAATGGTCGTGTCTTCCAGCACTGCGAAAAGGTCACGGGGATAAATAACCGGTGATCTCAGCAATTCCTGAATTCGGCGCTTGCCCTTCTCCACCTTGGGCCAGGGCGTTTCCAGGAGGTGATTGCTCAGGCCAAACAATCCCGAATTAAGTGTAATCAGTCCGTCCTTGTAGTTTGAGAAGTAACCGAGCGAGTCCGCCGTACCGGCAATGAGGCTGAACCCGTTGTATCTTTTCGCATTCGCCTCTACCCTGGTGAGATATTCTTCGCCGCTGGCGGCGCCGGAGAGAAAATCGACAACCAGTTTTCCTCTCGACGGGGCATTTGGTTTGATGTTCTTCAGGTCGCGGAAGTTGGTGACCATCGCGATGCGTCCGTTTCGCGTGATGCCGAGCCAGGTGCCAAACGCCTCCAGATCGCGTCCACCTAGAATATCAGGATGATCTTCCCAGAAAGCAGCGCGCGCAGTTTTGCGGTCGTAGAATTCGTCGCGGTTGGCCGCCACGATGAGCTTATACTTCGGGTGATGTTTCAGGGCAATGAATATCAAGCACATGACCGGATCAGGAGAAGATATAACAACGAACGCAATTCAGAAAAGAACCGTTCAATCAAACAGCTCCAGTTGCTCCGGCAAGAGGGTGAAGGATTTCCGGTGATAGGGCGTTATTCCCAGTTGCCGGATTCCTTCGCGGTGTTCGGGTGTTGCATAGCCGACGTTCGTCTCCCAGCCGTATCCGCAAAATTGTTTCGCGAGATTGGTCATCAGGTCATCGCGGTAAGTCTTGGCGAGAATCGACGCGGCCGCGATCGAAAGGTATTTTGCATCGCCTTTAACGATGCATTCGTATTTGAAGTCCCGGTAGGGGTTGAACCTGTTTCCATCGATCAGGATGAGCTCAGGCTGAAGGGTGAGCTTGTCAAGGGCCAGGTGCATAGCCCTGAAGGAAGCGTTGAGAATATTGATACGGTCAATCTCCTCGTGATCAACCTCTCCCACTGCCCAGGCGAGCGCGTCCTTCTGAATGACATACCTCAGCTCCTCGCGTTCTTCTCTCGTCAGTTGTTTCGAATCGTTCAGGCGCTTATGGCGGTACTTTTTGGGGAAAATCACGGCTGCAGCCACAACAGGCCCGGCCAGGCATCCCCTGCCTGCTTCATCGCAGCCCGCTTCCGTCAAATCTTTTGTGAACGATGATCGCAGCATACCCCAAAATCCGCTTTAAAAATAAATTGATAATACCAGTACTCAAAAAAACATTTTAATAGTTTTGGTAACTCGCCGCCGGCGCTGGCGCAAAAATTTTATAGCCAGTTCACTATCAATACACTATCCGCAACTAGTTAAAGATCTGTCGCATGACGAAGGATGATATAAAAAATCCCTGGACCACCCTTTCCGGGGAGGTAAAGTACGATAATCCCTGGATCACCGTAACGGAGTATCAGGTGATCAACCCCGCCGGAGGCCGCGGGATCTACGGCAAAGTTCATTTCAAAAACAAAGCGATCGGAATCATTCCGGTGGATAAAGAGCTGAACACCTGGCTGGTAGGACAATTCCGCTACACCTTGAACCAGTGGCACTGGGAAATTCCCGAAGGCGGAGGTGCCCTCGACGTCGATCCCCTTGAAAGCGCGAAACGCGAACTCATGGAAGAAACCGGACTGATCGCGTCCTCCTGGTCGCCGATCGTTCACCTTCACACGTCCAATAGCGTGACCGATGAGGAGGGCCATATCTTTCTGGCGGAAGACCTGAAGGAAGGCGCCAGCGCACCGGAGGAAACGGAAGCCGACCTCCAGGTCTGGAAGCTGCCCCTTCAAGACGCGCTCCGCATGGTGCTCGATGGCAAGATCACAGACAGCATGAGCGTGATGGCGATCCTGAAAGTGGCGAGGATGAAAGGCATATAACGATTCCGCGGATGCAAGCGGTGCATGGACGATCCTCACTCACCCGAGCGGAGCATTCACCCTGTTCCTCAAAAAATTCTCCCAGGTGATTTTGCCGTAGGTCCATTGAGGATCAATGTTTATTCCTGATCTGAATACATCGTACAATTCGCCGGTGACGTCGTCCGGCAGGAAGCCGGCGTCACTGCCCTTCGCCTGCAGGTAAATCCGCGTCATCTCTTCGATCGTCAGGATCTCCGGCCCGCCGATGGTCTCGGTGGAAGTTAGAGGGGCGGACATCGCGAGTTGCTGCAACCGGAGGGCTACCTCCCGGACGTCGATGGATTGAAAGCGCATGCCTTTCGGGATCCTGATCGGAGCGCCGTCGCCCCCGTCGAACGGTTTGATAAACCTGTTCAGCACGAGGTCGTGGAACTGGGTCGCCCTTAACACGGACCACGGAACGCCGGAGGCCTGGACCAGTTTCTCCACTTCATACTTGATGGTGTAGTATGGATACCGCGATCGGTCGACGCCGGCAATGGAAACATAAACGAAGTGCCGGATTTTACGCCGGTCAACGCATTCCAGGAGGTTCTTTGTCCCCTGCACGTCCACCGTTCGCGCGTCAAGGGGCTTGCTCGCA
>DASVOT010000248.1:0-6538 GCA_036383235.1 Chryseosolibacter sp. | reverse complement strand
TGCTACAAATCTTCTTCCTTTGCCGTCGCGCTCGCCCGGAAGCACGGCACGAAACTCCACGTGCTTCACATCTCGACTGCCAGGGAAACAGAGCTTTTTGATTCCGCTCTTCCGCTTGAGAAAAAGAAAATAACGGCGGAGGCCTGCGTGCACCATTTGATGTTCAATGATGGGGATTATGAAAAACTTGGGATGCTCATCAAGTGGAATCCGGCGATCAAGACTGCCCATGATCAGAACGGGGTCTTCCAGGCGGTCCTTGATGACAGAATCGATGTGGTGGCCACCGATCATGCGCCTCACACACTTGCCGAGAAGGATAACACGTATTTTAAAGCGCCATCCGGGGGACCGCTCGTTCAGCACAGCCTGGTAGCCATGCTTGACTTCTTTCACGCGGGAAAAATAAAGCTGGAGAAAATTGTCGAGAAGATGTGTCATAACCCGGCTATACTTTTCCAGATTTCAAAAAGGGGCTTCATCAGGGAAGGTTATTATGCGGACCTTGTACTTGTGGAACTGAATCATCCATGGAAAGTTGACACGGAGAATATTTTATACAAATGCGGGTGGTCGCCGTTCCAGGGAAGGACTTTTAAATCCAGGGTCGCCGTTACGTTCGTCTCAGGACACCTGGCTTTTCACAACGGACAGTTCGACGAAAGCATGAAAGGGCAGCGACTGTTTTTTGACCGCAACTAAAAAACGGCCCGTTTTTGTTATTTGCGGCGGACTGCCTAAATTGCAGCCCTCAAACGGTGGATGTAGCTCAGTTGGTTAGAGCATCAGATTGTGATTCTGAGGGTCGCGGGTTCGAGTCCCGTCTTTCACCCATCTCAATAGATTGTCGACAGGCAATGGACAATCAGCACATGCAAGATTCCTGCTTTCGCGGGTTTTTTTGTTTCTGACAGGGCCGCCGCGAACGAAGTTCACAATTGCGTTTTCCAGCCGCCGTTCCGCCTTGCTTACAGATCCGGCAGCCTTACGTTCGCAGCGCAACAGGAGACATTGGGAAAAGAAGTTAAAAACGCAAGGTTGACGTGGTCTGATTTTTTCTATAAGTTTAACCATGATTACGTGGGGGGATTTCAACAGACTATCGCTGTCCAAAAAGATTAACGTTCTTTACGAGAATGGCACGTTCGTAATGGCCATACGATATTACGGATACAAGGTGAACTTGTATTTGCTGGGCTCCATTTACCTGGAGGTTTTTGTCAACCACAAGGAATCGTGCATCGAAAAAATTCAGCAGCTTGACATGAATCACACGCGAATGAAATTTTATTCCGACCAGATCAAGCTTCCCGACCTCATCTGAGGAGGCAAACGCAGGGGGTGACAGGAAAAACAAAAAACCCGGCCATGGCCGGGTTTTCTCATAGGAGTAGGTACAAGTAACTATGCTGTAGCGGCGCTGGCGGTCTCTTCGAATTTCGAAGAGGTTTTAAGAGTAACATTCTTTTTCGCCTTGTATCCGCAGTATCCACACTGGAAATGTTTCAACAGCTCGCCTTCTTCCGTAGAAGTAGGTACTTTTATGATCTCTTCTTTTACAATCTTGAACGTCTGGTAATTGCACTCAGGACACTGGATCGCGTGTAAGTGGCCGGAGTACTTTTCAATCTTGACATAGCCCGTTTCAAGGTCTTTCCATACGTCGTAGTCGACGGAGAACACATTCTCTTCAGCCTGCATACCTTCATCCAGGTACGCATCTTCTTCATCTTCGCTGAGGAGCTTCATCGGCTTGCCTGTCTTCGGAGAAATCCGCGGGCTGTAGCGCAAAACCCTCAACCTCTTCTCAATGTAGAACGGATAATAGAACTTCAGCAGATTTTGCACAATAAGCGCCACGATCATCCCCATTGAGACCGTAGTAAATACCCGCACAAAAATCCAGAGGGCGCTCAATTCGGTCACATTGGAATTTGCAAAGAAGCAACATCCAATTATGAGGATAATAGAGGCCACCCAAAGTGTCATTATCTCACTTCGATTGATAAAGTCGTATTTGACTTTAGCATCGTTCATCGTGGCAAGCCTGATTATGTGACCTATTACGATCAACACGGCAATCGCCCAAGCTCCATAGGCGATTTTTTCTGCCATTGCATTCCAAGGTGCGTATTGTTCTGCCATGGTTATCGGTTAGTTTTTATTTTTTCCACTCTAGCAAATATAAAAGGCTGTTTTAACTTTACCTACAGTTAGGGGTAGGATTATTCGGTAAAACACCACACTAATTTAATTTTCTTTCTCATTTAATCAAAAGGAAATAATGAGAAAGCGTTTATACCAGCCCTCCGGGAAAGGTAACTGCAGTTTTTTCCACAAAACTTAGTAATTTTTTAAGGCAGGCTCCCTCCGCTTCGAACATGCCCATATGAGCGACTTCAGGGAGTATAACCGCCTCCCCACGCTTGCAAAGCGCTGCTTGCTTCACGATGCTGTCAACTGGAATTCCCTGGTCCTTGTCGCCGGCCAGGAAGAGTATGGGATTGGGGAATCTGCTCAACACGCCGGTCTGGTCGGGGCGGTCTCTCATGGCCATCGTATAATCCACCACCGTTTCCTTGGGAGACTGTACGGCGATGCTCTTAACCTTCGTAATAGAACTATGCTGAGGGTCGGCATAGAGTTGTGCAATGAAATTAGAGGTAAAGGCATGAACTCCCTGCTTCTCGATGAATTCCAGTACTTTATTGCGCGACCTCTTCTTTTCTTCGGAATCGGCCAGCGCCGTGGAATGAAACAGGCACATTCCCGACATCAACTCTATATCAAGGTCCGCCAGCGCCAGCGCTACATATCCGCCAAGCGAATGCCCGGTGATCACAGGCCGTTGATATTTTTTCTCCCGGATCCAATCCAGAATGGCGGAGGCCACCGCCCGCAGCGTCAAAGTGCCGGATAAACGCGGGCTCTTGCCAAATCCCGGCAGGTCCACCGTCACTACCTTAAACCTTGCGCTGAGCTTTTCGGCAAAATCCGCCCAGACCTGCTGATTCATTGGGAATCCGTGAATCAGGATCAAGGTCGGTCCGCTGCCCTGCTCGTGGTAGTGTAGAGAATCCATCGCACGGTTATAGTGAGCGGGAAACCGACTCCAGCATCTCGATTACGGACCGTTCAATGCCGTCCGGGTCGAAACCGCATTCGCGATGCAATTCGCCCTGCTCCCCGTGCTCGACAATCCGGTCGGGAATACCCAGCCTCTTTACGTCAGACTGGTAGTTGTTGTCCGCCATAAACTCAAGCACGGCGCTGCCAAATCCTCCCTGGATGCTACCGTCTTCAACCGTGATTATCTTTTTGTAATTGGTAAATATCTCGTGAAGCAGTTCTTCGTCAATGGGTTTGACAAAGCGCATATCGCAATGACCGATCCGAATGTTCTTTTTCGCAAGACGATTGCAGACTTCAACAGCATAGTTGCCAATGTGGCCGATGGTCAGCAACATGATCTCGTCGCCGTCTTTCAACTTTCTTCCCCGGCCTATTTTTACTTCCTCCATAGGCGTCCGCCAGCTGGTCATCACTCCTTTGCCGCGCGGGTACCGGATCGAAAACGCTTTCTCTGTTCTTGGGAGTTGCGCGGTATACATGAGGTTCCTCAACTCTGACTCATTCATGGGAGCAGACACGATCATATTGGGCAGGCAACGAAAGTAAGCCAGGTCATATGCGCCGTGGTGAGTCGGCCCGTCCGCACCGGCAAACCCTGCGCGGTCAAGGCAGAAATTCACCGGAAGATTCTGGATGCACACGTCGTGGATCACCTGGTCGTAGGCGCGCTGCATAAATGAGCTGTAGATGTTGCAGAAAGGAATCAGTCCTTGCGTGGCCAGTCCTGCTGAGAAAGTTACGGCGTGCTGTTCGGCGATGCCCACGTCGAACGCCCGGTCAGGCATTTCCCGCATCATGATATTGAGGGACGAGCCGGAGGGCATCGCGGGCGTAATTCCGATGATCTTGTCGTTCGCCCTGGCAAGCTCGACAAGGGTGTGACCAAACACATCCTGGTACTTGGGAGGCTCCGCCTGATCGGGAACCTTCTGATAGATCTCACCCGAGATCTTGTCAAAGGTGCCAGGAGCGTGCCAGGTAGTTGCATTACCCTTCTCCGCCGGCCCAAACCCTTTGCCCTTCACAGTAACACAATGGAGGATCTTTGGACCTTTGATATTCTTCAGATCGTTGAGGATCGTGACCAGGTGGTCGACGTCATGTCCGTCAACAGGGCCGAAATACCGGAGGTTTAACGACTCAAAGAAATTACTCTGGCTCAGCAACGTCGACTTGATGCCATTTTCCAGTTTTGAAACGATCTCCTGCGCGCTCTTTCCGAAGTTGGAAAGCTTGCCGAGAAGTTTCCACACATCATCCTTGATCTTGTTGTAGGTGCGGGAAGTGGTGATGTCGGTCAGGTAATCTTTCAAGGCCCCCACATTAGGGTCAATCGACATGCAGTTGTCGTTGAGAATGATCAGCAGATTGGTGTCGGAAACGCCGGCGTGATTCATCGCCTCGAACGCCATACCGCCCGTCATGGCACCGTCGCCGATAACGGCAATGTGCTGGCGGTCGTCGGTCCCCAGGTATTTCGAGGCGACAGCCATTCCCAGCGCGGCCGAAACGGACGTCGAAGAATGGCCCACGCCAAAAGTATCGTAAACGCTTTCCATTCTTTTCGGAAAACCCGAGAGACCACCATACAGCCGGTTCGTGTGAAATTCATCCCGCCGTCCCGTGAGAATCTTGTGGCCGTAAGCCTGATGCCCTACATCCCACACGATCTGGTCATAAGGGGTGTTGAATACGTAATGCAGGGCGACCGTAAGCTCCACAACCCCTAAACTGGCGCCAAAATGGCCTCCATAAACGGAAACATTATCAATTATAAATTGGCGTAATTCTTCACTAAGTTGTACCAATTGAACCGGATCGAGCTTTTTAAGATCATCAGGCGAATTGATTTGGGCCAAAAGTTTACCCGGTGTAATGAGCATGGGTCCTGAAATTGATATTAACCTCTAAACATCAGATGAAGATAAGTGTTTCCACATTTATTCAATTATGTTGCCCAAAATTACTTATTTCTTCCGTGATACGGATTTTGGAGTATTATAAATAAATTTGTGCCTCCTATGGTAACACAAGAAAATTTTGAGATCAAGCTTCCGCTTTTTGAAGGCCCTTTTGACCTCCTGCTGTTCTTTATCGAAAGGGATGAGCTCGATATCTATGATATTCCCATCGCGAAGATCACCGAAGACTTCCTGACCTATGTCCACCAGATGGAACACCTGAACGTCGAGGTCGCCAGCGAATTTATCCTGGTAGCAGCTACGCTGATGCGCATCAAGTCAAAGATGCTGCTGCCCCGCCCCCAGCTGGATGAACAGGGAAATGAGATCGATCCGAGAGAAGAGCTGGTAAAACACTTACTTGAGTACAAGAAATATAAGTCGGTAGTCGAGACCTTCCATAAAATGGAAGAGGCCGAGCTCATGAAAGAGAAGCGGGGCAACATCCTGAAAGAGCTCAAGTCGCTGGCCGAGATCACGAATGTTGAAGCGGAGCTGCAGGACGTTACCATCTTCAAGCTCATGACCGTTTTCGAAAAGGTGATGAAGCGCTTCGAAGCAGAGAAGAACAAGCCCGTTCACCAGGTCGTGCAATATCCTTATACGATAGAGAATCAGAAGAAGTACCTGCTGGAGGAGATCGGAAAACGTGAACGCCTTTCATTTGCGGAACTGGTCCAGGCATTTCCGTCTCGGATCGGTTTGATCTTCAACTTCCTGGCGATGCTGGAAATGCTGGCCACCCAGCAGATCGGTATACAGATCGGAGAAGGGTACAACAATTTCTGGATAACAAAGGCACAGCCGGCGGAGGCGAATCCCGAAGTTGATTCTTAAAAGAAAACGCGCTTTCATGTCGCTCAGGCGTATAGGTCATTCCTGTCTGCCTGCGCCACCTCTTTAAAGAACTGGGCTACTTTCTCCGTCACGGCTTTGAAAAATTTTTGACCCTTTTCAGCGGAAGCCTTTCTCGGATCACCTACGCCAGTATCCTTCGTCACTTGCAGCCACTTGCGTTCTGCCCATGCCCAGCCTTCACGGATAGCGGCCATCCTGAACTTCTTTGCCGCGCCGTCGCCGGCTTCCGACAGCGGCCTGACCAGCCCGGGGCGCAGGTGAAGGACGACGCTCGTTTCCATCTCGCCGGCATGGTCATCCTTGTTTTCAAAAAAAGCCTTTTGATCGACTGATTGGTACCAGTTACAGGAACATAGAAACATCCTGGGAAACTGAAGTCCGAGTTCCCTGATCATCGTTTTGAAATCGTTCCCACCGTGACTGTTGAGAATGATGAGTTTGTAGATTCCCTGACGGTTAAGCACCTCGACGATGTCGCGAAGGATGGCCAGCTGCGTACTGGGATTCATGTTGATATCCAGCTTAACGTCGAATTGGCCGGTGTTGACACCGAACGGAATAGTCGGAAGCACGGTGATTTTTGCTCC
>DASVOT010000247.1:0-2726 GCA_036383235.1 Chryseosolibacter sp. | reverse complement strand
GACACCTTATCATCAGAGGGATGCGAAGGCTCCGTAAGCCAGTCTTTTCTCAGCAGCATTTTCAATTCGCCTGACTCCATCAGCGAGATTTCCTGGTCGGCAGCCAGCGCGTAAAAGAGGTTGCCGAGCTGTTCGAATATTTCACGCTTAAAATTTTCCATATCAATCATTTTTTCGGTTCAATGAATTTTACCGGGCATCTACCATCTCTTTTTTCAGTGCCTTCTCGGCTTCGGCGATGTGGGTGATTCCGCGTATCATCACGTCGGGGTTAAAGGCGATTGAGTCTATTCCGCACCCGACAAGGAAGCGGGTAAACTCCGGATAATCGCTCGGCGCCTGACCGCACAAGCCAACTTTGGCCCCTGCCTTGTGCGCGTGGCGGATCAGATACCGGATCTGTATCTTCACCGATTCGTCGTTTTCGTCAAACAGATCGCTGACGATCGCCGAATCCCTGTCAAGACCCAGGGTCAGCTGCGTCAGATCATTCGAGCCAATAGAAAATCCGTCAAACAACGCGGCAAATTTATCGGCCAGTAAAATATTGCTGGGGATTTCCGCCATCACGTAGATCTCAAGTCCCTGTTTGCCCCTCTCAAGCCCGTGTGCCTTCATCACCTCCTGTACACGGATTGCCTCCGCGATCGTCCTGCAGAATGGTATCATTACCTTTACATTCGAAAGGCACATTTCCTCCCTCACCTTCTTCACGGCCCTGCACTCAAGACCAAATCCTTCGCGATACCGGGGATGGTAGTATCGACTCGCCCCGCGAAAACCCAACATGGGATTTTCCTCCTCCGGCTCGAACAATTTTCCACCCAAAAGCTTTGCATATTCATTCGTCTTGAAATCGCTCATCCGCACAATCACTTCCCTGGGATAGAAAGCTGAGGCGACGAGTGCGATTGACTCTGCCAGCTTATCGATGAAGAACTGCTGTTTATCAGGATAATGCCTGGTGAAGGCCTCGATCCGTTTTTTCTCGGCAGAGGGCGGCAGCTCGTTGTATTTCACGAGCGCCATCGGATGCACCTGCAGGGATTCAGAGATGGTGAACTCCATTCGCAGCAGCCCGACCCCCTCGCTGGGATAAGAGGCGTAGAGGAGCGCTTTCTGCGGATCTGCAAGAATAAACATGGGTTTCGTTGACGTGTGGCTCACATTCTCAACTGCCACCTCCTTTTCTTCCCACGTAAGCTTCCCGTCGTATACCAATCCGACGTCGCCGCTCGCGCACGACACCGTGATGATCTGGCCGTCCGTAAGGCGCTCGGTGGCATTCATCGTGCCCACCACAGCCGGGATGCCCAGCTCCCTCGCCACGATGGAGGCATGACTCGTCCGTCCACCCTTATTCGTCACGATGCAAATCGCATTCCGCAGAAGGGCATTCCAGTCAGGATTGGTAATGTCTGCCACGATCACGTCGCCGGCCTGCACTTTCTTTCCCTCCGCAAGCGATTTCACGATCGATACCCTTCCTGTAACAATGCCACGACCTACAGCCTTGCCCGACAACAAGGGAGTCGCATCGGTCTTGAGGCTGTATTCTTTCAACGTCAGCTGTGTTTGCCCGGCATGAACCGTTTCGGGCCGTGCCTGCACAATGAATACCTCTCCCGTTTCGCCGTCTTTTGCCCACTCAATGTCCATTGGCATCTGGTAGTGCTTTTCAATGCTCAGGCACCAGCTGCCAAGCTTCCGCACCTCGTCGTCGTCCAATACATACTGATCCCGGAGCGCGGGCGGAGTCTGCTGCCACTGAGTACTCTTACCGGTTAATTGACTATACACCAGCATCTGCTGCTTATCGCCGAGGACGCGGTATACAATCGGATTCTTGCCTTCTTCCAGCGCCGGTTTGAACAGATAAAACTCATCTGTATTGACAGCCCCCTGCACGACACTTTCACCAAGCCCCCATGCTCCTGTGATGTAAATAATATTTTTATTTCCGTTCTCCGGCTCCAGCGTAAAGGCAACACCCGCACTGCTTTTATCAGACCGCACCATAAACTGAACACCTACGGACTGGCCTACCTGCATGTCGCTAAAGCCGTGGTCAATCCGGTATTTGATCGCCCGGTCGTTGAAAAGGGATGCATAGCAACGCTTAACAGAATCCAGCACGTTATCCGCTCCCCGCACATTGAGAAATGAATCGTGCTGCCCCGCAAAGCTTGCACTCGGTGAATCCTCTGCCGTGGCGCTGCTCCGCACAGCAACAGAAGGAGGTGTGCCGTCTTTTTTTTCAAGTTCATCATACGCCTGCAGAATGGACGCCCGCACGTTATCAGGAAAACTGCCCTTCAGAATAATCTGCCGGCATTGGTTTCCAACTTCAGACAAATTTTCCAGCGTGGAGCGGTCAAGCCTGTCCAACGTCTGCTGGAGATGCGGCGAAAGACAATTGAACGACAGAAAATCATAAAACGCGTCGACGGTAATGGCGAAGCCGCCGGGAACCGCTACGCCCATCGCCGACAGGTTCCTGATCATCTCGCCAAGAGACGCATTCTTTCCTCCTACTTTGGCGAGGTCTCGTAAGGCGATTTCTTTAAACGGAATTGTGTACTGTTTCATATGATTTTCTCTTTCACAATCCAATCTCCGCCAATTGAAAAAGAATCCGAATGATGATCATCGCAGCCACTAATGATTAAAGTCACCAACCGGGATCGCCGGGTTTTGTCCGGTGCATCGCCGTGAAAACATCACTT
>DASVOT010000246.1:0-2500 GCA_036383235.1 Chryseosolibacter sp. | reverse complement strand
TTCCGGGCACAAACATCACTTCAATGATGATCAGGGCAAGGCCGATGAGCAGAAGAGAAACAATAATGATCCACATGAGCGATAAGCGGGGTAAACCCTAAAGGTAACAAAAAAGAACCGCTAATCCGCCAGGCCGCGGGTTTCCCTGTCCGATCACATGATGATTTTTTAGTAGGCGCGCGCAAACAGCACCCTTCGGGGCGATGGCTTGCCGGAGAATATGCACTTTCCCGCTTCCTCTTTCGCGTCGAGCGGAATGCAACGGATCGTCGCTTTTGTTACCTCCTTGATTGCAATCTCGGTTTCGATGGTGCCGTCCCAATGGGCCGAAACGAATCCGCCCTTATCGTCCAGAACGTGCTTGAACTCTTCCCATGTGCTCACGGGGGTCGTCTTCTCATCCCGGAATTTTTTCGAGCGCTGATAAATATTCTCCTGGATGTCGGAAAGCAGCGCCGGAATGGTTGCGTCGAGCTCACCGATGCGGATAGTCTTTTTTTCCTTTGTGTCTCTCCGCGCAATCTCGACCGTGTCATTTTCAAGATCCCTGGGCCCCATGGCGATCCTTATGGGAACGCCTTTCAGTTCCCACTCGGCGAATTTGAACCCCGGCTTATAGGTATCGCGATTGTCGAATTTCACGGAATATCCCTGCTTCCGCAGGCCGGCAGCGATCTGGTCAGCCCTGGCCGCAATATTTTTCTGTTCGTCGGCGGTCTTATAAATCGGAACGATCACCACGTGGATAGGCGCAAGCTTCGGCGGCAACACCAAACCATCGTCGTCTGAATGCGCCATGATCAGCGCTCCCATCAGGCGCGTGCTCACTCCCCACGACGTACCCCATACATGCTCGAGCTTCCCTTCTTTCGAAGTAAACTGAACGCCGAACGCTTTTGCGAAATTCTGTCCCAAAAAGTGCGACGTGCCTGCCTGCAGCGCCTTGCCATCCTGCATCATAGCTTCGATGCAGTAGGTATCGACCGCTCCGGGAAATCTTTCCCCGTCCGATTTCTTTCCCCTGATCACCGGTAACGCCATGAAATTCTCGGCGAAGTCCGCGTACACATTTAGCATCTGCAGGGTTTCGTTCACGGCTTCCTCCGCACTGACATGGGCGGTGTGGCCCTCCTGCCATAGGAATTCCGACGTGCGAAGGAAAAGCCGCGTGCGCATCTCCCATCTCACAACGTTTGCCCACTGGTTGATCAATAGCGGAAGATCGCGATACGACTGAACCCACTTCTTGTACGTGCTCCAGATGATGGCTTCGCTGGTCGGCCTCACCACCAATTCCTCCTCCAGCTTTGCTTCGGGATCCACCATCAGTTTGCCGGGATTCTGAAGATCATTCTTCAGCCGGTAATGCGTGACAATGGCGCATTCTTTCGCAAATCCTTCCGCGTTCTTTTCTTCCGCTTCAAACAGGCTCTTGGGAACAAACAAGGGAAAATAGGCATTCACATGACCCGTATCCTTGAACATCTTGTCGAGCGCCTGCTGCATCTTTTCCCAAATGCTGTAACCATATGGTTTGATGACCATGCAGCCGCGCACTTCCGAATGCTCAGCCAGATCCGCTTTCTTCACTAACTCATTGTACCACAGAGAGTAATCTTCATGCCTGGTCGGAATTTCTTTTCCCATGGATGGTATAATTTTTGCCTTATTATTATTGAATCAAGCGACAAATATAAGTTCACAGGCTGCAATCCACGTTAATTTTTGTAGTTTTATAGAATACTTTTTGGGCGCTTTGCGTTTACTAGAAAAGAGATTTAAACCAACCATGGTTATGAACATAAAAGGAACACTGTTAGCCATCCTGTCAATCCTCGGATTCAGTGGCGTTTTTGCACAGACGGTTGAATACGACGACATGTATTTTAACTCGAAAGACCGTGCAAACCTTAAAGCGCAGCGGACAGTTGAACTCGCCTCTCGCACCCCTGCAAAGAGTGACAGGTACTCGAACGAGGCAAACGAGGGGACGGTCAATCCCACTGACAGTTATTCCGCCCGCAATGTGAATCCTGAGTATACTTCACGCGCGCAATCCCAATCCGCGCAGGTGCAGGAGGATGACTATTTCGTGAATAACTATCAATACAACAGGAACCGGTTCAACAATTGGAACAATAATTATAACAACTGGTATAACAGTTCCTGGTACAGCCCCAACTATTACGGACCGGGCATCAACTCCTGGAGCAGCGCTTACTATGGATATGACACATGGAGCAGTCCCTGGTACGATCCGTTCTGGGCCTACAACGGATGGTCAACATCTTTCAGCTACCACTTCGGACGTCCCTGGAATTATGGATGGGGTGGATCATACAACTACTGGAACCGTCCTTACTATGGTTACTGGGATCCGTTTTACAACTCGTATATGGGAAGCCCATATAGCAGCTGGTACGGCGGCGGCTACTGGAACAACTACATATCTCCGGGAACCATCATCGTGATCAACTGGAACGAAAGCAACGGCCGGGGT
>DASVOT010000245.1:0-9045 GCA_036383235.1 Chryseosolibacter sp. | reverse complement strand
ATCTTGATAAGCTCTTCATTTTGCTTTCGCAGCGCGTACTCGGCTTTTCTTCGTTTCTGCTCGAGCTGACGTTGCTTCAGGGCGGTCTGGATGGCAGAAGGGAGCCTCACCATATTCGACTTCAGGACATAATCGTCCGCGCCTTCCTTCAGACAGCTCACGGCAAATTCCTCCGAGACCGTTCCCGTGACGAGGATAAAAGGAACGTTCACCGACTGTTTACGCACGATCTTCAGCGCCTCGATAGAATTGAATTGCGGCAGGGCGTGATCGGAGAGTATGACATCCGGCTGAAACGTTTTCAGGGACTCGGTGAACTCGTCGTGTGTGTCAACCCGCCTGCCGGAGAAGTTCATTCCTTCTTTGCGCAAGGTTCGTTCAATCAACCCTACGTCGTCCTGCAGGTCCTCGAGCATCAGTATCTTAAGCACTTTGTCCATACCCATACGGTTATTTCAGGTATTTTGGTGGTTGATTTAACAAGAGCCAGAAAAGGCCGATTTCAGAAATTGCTTTCACGAACTTGTCAAAATCCACGGGTTTCACGATGTAACCGTTGACCCCAAGCTTGTAGGATTCAACAATATCGCGTTCTTCCTTTGAAGAAGTCAAAACGACAACTGGTATTACCTTTTTTTCTTCATCGGATTTCAGCCGGCGCAACACTTCTATTCCGTCGACTTTTGGCATTTTGAGGTCCAGCAAAATCACTTTTGGGATTGCCCTCGTTTCTTTCGAGAAGAGGTAATTCAAAGCTTCTTCTCCGTCATTAAGGTGCAGAACGTTATCGGCCAGGTTGTTTTTTTTCAACGCATGGATCGTGAGCCCCGCATCGTCGGGGTTATCCTCGATCAACAGAATTTCGACGGAGCTATGCATTTGGTTGAGCAATCGGAATTGTAAAATAAAATACCGCACCCTGATCCAGTCCGGCCTCTGTCCACACGCGGCCTCCATGCCGCGAGACGATCCGTTTTACGATGGCCAGTCCTACACCCGTACCACTGAAGTCCTGTATTTTGTGCAGGCGCTGAAAGACACCGAACAGCTTCGGCGCGTACTTCATGTCAAACCCAACGCCATTGTCGCTGACCTGGTAACATATCTCTCGGTTGTTTGTCTCCAGTGAACGCACTTCAATTACCGCCTTATCTTTTTTTCCGGTATACTTCACGGCATTTTCCAGGAGGTTATGCCATACGAGGCGCATCATGTCGGCATCTGCGACGGCAGGGTGCAGCTCGTCCACCTTTAATTCGATTTGACGCCCCTCTTCCTGTCCCACAAGCTCCTGCGCGATGTTATTGACCAGCCGCGTCATGTCTATCCTCGACGGTTGTATCTCTTTTCTGCCCAGCCGGCTGAAGTCCAGGAGATCATCGATGAGCTTGCCCATCCGTTTGGCATTGCTCATGATGACGGTAAGCACACGTTTTCCCTCGGCGTCGAGCTTGCTTCCGTAGTCCTCCTGCAGAATCCTCGAATATCCGTCGATGGACCGCAGGGGCGCCCTCAGGTCGTGCGATATCGAGTAGCTGAATCCCTCCAGTTCCTGATCGAGGTTGCTGATCCTGTCCATCGCTTCCTTGCATTCGCTGTTGTCAATTGAGCAGTAAATCACACGGTCCGGGTCGTTTATCACTGTAAGAATAACAGGAAATTGTTCGCCATTTTTTTTTAGGAGGGTAAATTTGCCCTTAGGGGAGTCGGTTTTATCGGCGCCGGCCACGACTTTCTCAACGGCGGGTCTATCTGCAGGATCGACGATATCGTAAAATTTCAATTTGCCCAACACCTCCGCACGCTCATACCCAAGCCATCCCAACAGGGTCTTGTTGATCCCCACAAAGTAGCCGGCCCGGTCAATTCTGTGGTAACCACAGGGTGAATGATTAAAAAGGTCTTCATATTCAAGCCATGATTGCCGCAATTGCCTGGCAACCGACTTCCGTTCCCTAACCTGGATCAGGACTAAAACGACTAACGCGATGACAATTGCCAGGGCGGTATACACAGCCAGGTTTGCATCCGATGCGGTGGCCGGCCGGCCGACAGACGCGCATGAAAAGCCAGTGAAAGCCGCTGCAACACAAATTCCGATCGCGATTGTCTTTTTCAAATGCGCTAAAAATTCTTTAAGTGAAAATCACTTCGTCGTTAAAAGAAACTGAGTTCAGCTAGAATTGAAGGGGTGGGTGTCAATTAAAATTAGATACACTCAATTTATGAAAAAAAGGTAACTTCTATTAAAACTTACATACTTATTACATAACGATACCCGGATACCGGCCCTGTTCAGAATTGACCGTTCCGAAAGCGCTCGGTAAAAAAGCAAGCCCTTACTGAACAATAATTGCTACCTTAGCTGTTATATACGCAGATGGAAAAAACAAATCTGGTTAACAACAAGGAAAAGCAACGTTTTGAGTTCAATCTCGGAACCGACATTGCCTACATGGAATACCGTTATCAAAACAGCACAAAGGTCTTGATGCACACGTATATTCCTGAAAAATACCGCGGCAAAGGAAATGCCCTGAAATTCATTCAAATGGTGCTGGACAACGAGCGCAAATCCAAAAACACGGTTATGGTTCACTGCGCTGCCGTATCGCGGTTCATCAAAGAGCACCCGGAATACAACGACCTGGTTACGAGGTTCAGGCCGGTCAGCATCAGCAAGCGATAATCGGGGACGTTTTCGTCGCGATCTAGGCTACCCTAACCGCTCTGGTTAACTGCGCCGGGCACTTGCTTCCCTGCCATTCGAGACGTGTATTTGCGGGCAGGCAGATGGCGCCTACCGGCCACGTGACGTGGCATTTGCCGTCGCTCAGCCACTTCACTTTGTAGCTATTCAATCCAAAACTTACATCCCGACTGCGATTCCTCGGCAAAAAAGGGGAGTAAACGGTGAGGATTTAAATCCACACAAACTTTCATCGGCATTTGAAACGGCAATAGAAATTGGGCGGGGGACGGGGAATGAAATTTTCCCCTTTGTTAGGGCCGGTTCCTGATTCCTTAAAAAACCCTGATGAAAGGTACAACCCTGAAAATACTGTCGCTTGAGGATCTCGAGGAAGACTTCTTTCTGATCACCCGTGCGTTGAAAAAAGCCGGAATGGACTTCGACGCGAAACGGGTGGATACGAAAGAGCACTTCAGCAATGCCCTCGACTCATTCGAACCAGACGTCATTCTTTGTGATCATTCGCTCCCGCAATTCAATTCCAATGAAGCCCTTCGCATCTTTCATCAGCGAAACCTGCAGATACCCTTTATCCTGGTAACGGGTGCGGTATCCGAAGAATTCGCGGTAAGCTCTCTGAAACACGGTGCGGACGACTATGTATTGAAGTCCAACCTCGCCAGGCTTCCCAACGTGATCGAAAACGCCCTGAAGGCGAAAGAGTCGGAACGTCAGAAAATAGAAGCCGCCCAGGCCCTGGCCCGGCAGAACGAGGCACTCAAAAAGATCAACAAGGAGCTGGACAGCTTTGTATACAGCATATCGCACAACCTGCGCGCTCCGTTAATGAGCGTGCTCGGCCTTCTCGATCTGGCAAAGAATGAAGACAACGCCGTGGTCATCCATCAGTACCATGAAATGATGAAGAGCAGCGTATGCAAGCTCGACGACACCCTGAGGGAAATTCTGGAGTATGCGAGAAATGCGCGGCAGGGCCTGGTGATCGACCGGATCGATTTTCAGAAAGCCATCAACGACAATTTCGAAAGGATGCAGTTCATGCCCGGCTATGAACGCATCAAGAAAGAGATCTTTATCGACGGCAACAGCGAATTCTATTCCGATCAATATCGCCTTTCCCTTATTCTCAACAACCTGATCTCGAACGGCATCAAGTATTCGGATCCCTCCAAGGAAAATCCTTTTATACACATTGCGATTCATGTCGATCCGCACAAGGCGTCGCTGAGCTTCAGCGACAATGGCATCGGCATTGACAACAATTACCTCCAAAAAGTCTTCAACATGTTTTTCAGGGCCACGGAGAAAAAAGAAGGCGCAGGCCTGGGCCTGTACATCGTCAAGGAGGCTGTGGAAAAACTGTGCGGCACCATCCGCCTGGAGTCACAGCTGGGGAAGGGCACCGTGTTTAACATTGATCTTCCCAACATGATCCACGAGCATAAGGACGAGTTTGAGGTGGCATAGGTCCAGCCGGATACATCGACGAAGCCGGGACTTTTCCGCCATGCTCCGAGCTTCCTGTGTGCGGCGCAGACTTCTCACGATCGGTCAGATTTTTTTAACACGGAGCACCCAATCCTTGAAATGCGGCTGCGACGGAAATCCGCCGGGTGAATGGAACTCGCGTATATCGCCGCCCTTCACGGTTTTCACTGGCAGGGCTTTGCCCGAGTCAGGGTCATACCAGGTATACTCAAAGGTGTCGCTTTCAGAGGAAGGCCTCAGATCAACTTTCATATTTCCGCCCCAGCGAAGGTACACAACATACTCCTCGCCGGGAACCGCGATACAATACTTGTCCGCATATTCGTGCAGCAGCTCGGGGTGCGGAGCCATTTTCCACCACTCGACGTTCCTGAAGAATCCGGCAAAGTAGCTCATGGACCTGGCGCCGGGGTAGTCGAATGTATTGTTCTCAAAACCCTTCTCCAGCGGCCACGGTCCTCCGCCTGCCGGAGATTCCGGCACGTGAGCCAGCCAGACATGACCACCCCCGTATGTATGACCCGCGGCTCCTGACATCATCGCACCCCATGCGGCAAAACGTATGTCCATCGCCGTCGGATTTCCCTCCACAAACTCGTACCACGGCTCCGTGACGACAATTGGCTTCGCAGGTATCCGGGCATAAGCTTCCGCCACCACGTCGGGGATCATTTCGTTGTACCAGCGACCGTGGCCAACCTGACTTTGGTTGTAATCGAGCCACTGCTCCTTGTGAAACACTTCAGCTGTAGACCATTGAGGGGCTTCCGCGCCTCCATCCCACCCCGGGGGAGTATTGTGCCCGCTGACAATGCGGTCGTACGGATCTTCGTCCTTGATCAATTGCCCGAGCTCTGACCAGAACCGGATGCCCAGTCCTCCGTAATTGAACATGTTGTATTCGCCGCCGATCACCCAGATCACGTTGTAGGCACCGAGCCGGTCGACCAGGTAGCGCCACCACCGCCTCATTTTTTCCGGGCCAATCGTCTTGTCGAGGTCTTTCCGCGCCCACCAACCGTGTACCCATACCGTTATTCCCTTGCTGTTGGCGTACGCGATCATCTGCTCTACTTTGCGCATGTGGGCCGTGTCGAGTATCGAATAGGTCTTGTCAAGCATGGAGCTCGACTCGCCGCCCCAGCCGTTACCGGGAACAAAAAGCTGCCCGACGGTGAAGCCCTTCTCCGACCGGTCGTCGACCAGCGTTCTGAAGGTCTCGAATTTGATCTTCTTTTGTGTCCAGTTCCACCACGTGTCACCTACCCAAAGAAAAGGGGTGCCGTCCGCATACCGGAAGAAATGCCCGCCTTCGGGCCCTGTCTTCATTACCTGTACAAAACCCCTCCTGGTGGGATTCGAAGCTTTCTCCTCCTCCGCCCACTCGACGACCTCGATCTTTCCCTTTGCCTGACCGAGACCCTTATCGATGGAAATGCTGTGATATTCCCAGGTGCCTGATTGCGGCGGAGCAAAGCGCGCCTTCCACGTCTGCCCTCCATACCAGAATCCAAACACCCGGACTGTTTGGCCCTTTGCCTCACCCGAGGTCCCCTTGAATTCAACCTTAACAAGCCCATCCTCCGAATTGCCGGCGGGAATATCGGCGTAGGGATTCGGGTATTTTTTCTTTGCCACGAGGGTGATCTCAAAAACCTCCCATTTCCGCACCTGCTTTTGGGCGATGGCTTGTTGTGACGCGAGAAATAGTATGGTGATGATCAGGTTGACAGGCATCCGGCGGATTATCATGGCAAGGCTTTTTAAAATATGGCACAAGATCACATTCCCCGTCATCACAATACATCAGAAATTGCAGACCCGGCCGAAATCTGTGATCGCCGGTTTTGAGCCCGTCGGATTTTTTCCGTTATGCGATCAAGCACGCGATGTGGATGGTTGAGAGTAAGCATTAATCGTTATATTTACAGGCACACAACATCGCGCCACTATGAATTTACCGAAACGTTCCCTTCCCCTGTTCGCCTTCTTTCTCATGTTTGCTTATTGTTCGGAATCAACCCGGCAGGAAGAGAACAACCAGAGCGAGGAACAGCTTCCTGTCAGTTATAAGACTGTAGTAGCCTTCCCCAAACTCTCCTTTACACGACCGGTAGACTTTCAGCACGCCGGTGACAACAGCAACCGGGTCTTCGTTGTGGAGCAGGCAGGTGTGATCTCTGTTTTCCCAAACGACGAGGGCGTTTCTGAGAAAAAGACGTTCCTCGATATCCGGCAGAACGTAGACGACGCAGGTAACGAAGAAGGACTCCTTGGTCTGGCCTTTCATCCCGATTACAAGAACAACGGATATTTTTACGTCAATTACACTGCCAACAACCCCGACCGGACGGTCGTATCACGCTTCAAGGTTTCTCCGGGCGATCCCGACCAGGCCGATGCTGCGAGCGAGCAGGTCCTTCTCACCTTCGCACAACCGTATGACAACCACAATGGAGGTCAGGTGGTATTCGGTCCGGACGGCTACCTGTACATCTCCACCGGTGATGGCGGTTCCGGTGGTGATCCGCATCACAACGGCCAGAATCGCTCCACCCTGCTCGGCAAGATCCTCCGCATCGACGTAAACAAACAGGAAGGAGGAAAACAATATGGCATTCCCGCGGACAATCCGTTTGCGAAAAACACCGCCGGGTATCGCGAAGAGATCTATGCGTACGGCATGAGAAACCCGTGGCGCATCAGCTTTGACACTAAAACCGGAAGGTTATGGGCGGGCGATGTCGGACAGAACATGTTCGAGGAGATCGACGTGATTGAAAAAGGCGAGAACTACGGATGGAACACCATGGAAGCCACGCACTGCTTCGAGCCGAAAAGCGGATGCGATCAGTCGGGGCTGAAGCTTCCCATTCACGAGTATGGACGGGAAGAAGGCATCTCGGTCACCGGGGGATTTGTATACCACGGACCCACGCTGAAGAGCGTGGAAGGGCAATATATTTACGCGGATTATGCAACCATGAGGATATGGGCCATCGAACATTCCGACCTGAACAAGCCCGTGAATAGGTTACTGGTACAGGCCGACTTCAATATTTCGTCCTTCGGAGTCGATCAGAACAACGAATTGTATCTTTGCGGGTTTGACGGAAAGATCCACCGCCTCCAGGAATAAGCGGTCGTTAAACTCGTGTCTTCGGTTGCAATTCGATTTGTAAACGTGTTCCTCGTTTCGTATATTACCTGTAGGCCAATCCGATTCCATGGGTTTCTGAGGCGTTTCGAATAGCGCTAAGGAGTCGCCGCCATCCTTTTCCGACAGTAAGAGCCTTTCCGTTTTTTATTATATAAAGAACTTAAAAACCTCTTGCTATGAAAAAACTCATGGTGTCCGTTCTCATGCTGGGTGCGCTTGAATCGTACGCCCAGGACCTTAAGCAAAGCGATTTCAGCGTTTCCATCGGATACATGTTCGAGGGTGAAGTGTATCTCTGGGAAAGCGATTTCTATGGCTCCGTTGGCGAAACGCTGCTCATCCGGCTCGAATACGACCATTACTTCAAAGGAATGGGCAACCGCCTCGGCATCGGCCTGTTTTACACTTATGGAAACCCCTGGTATGACGGTTATGAAAATGTGGGCCAGCATGAAATCGGCGGTGTGTTGAAAGCGCGTCTGAGTGCGGGGCGCAGGCTGCTCATCAAGCCGGGCGCCTATTTCGGCTACCGGGCCTATGGCGGCGAGGCGGGAACAGGCCTGGGCATAAACGGGGCTGTTGCCTTTGAATATCAGCTGAATGACAAAATAAAACCGTTCGTGGACCTGGGAATCCTTACTCAACCCGCTGGCGGTAACGACGCAACGGACATGACATACGCACCGGTATTCCAGGTGAACGTCGGGCTGACCTTTTGATGAGCCGTTATTAAAAAAAGACTGTAATGCGCCGTTCACGCCCCGGCGCGGCCAACCAATCGTCATGACCGGAAAGAACAAACGTATTTTTATCTATTCGCTTTCATGCGTGACATTCACCATCGCGCTTATCGCCGCCTTCATCTACTTCAGCGTGGATGACCGTGTCAAAATTGAAACCGCGGTTCCCGCCTTCTCCAACAATCAGATCGTGGAAAGACTCGATTCCATCGCCTTGCGCCCGGATTCGATCAGCGAGTTCATCACGTCATTAATGGAAAAAGCCGGGATCACAGGCCTCGGCGTTTCCATCATCAACAGGAACGCAGTGGTCTATCAGCAGTATTTCGGAATGGCGGACAACCGGAGAAGAGAGCCTCTGAAACCCGGCATGATCTGGTATGGCGCGTCATTAAGCAAACTGATATTCGCAGACATTGTTCTGCAACTTGTAGAAGAACATGTTCTGGCTCTCGACACGCCACTCTTCCGGTATTTGCCAAAGCCGGTTTTTGCTTACAAGACAAGCCGGATTCAACAATTGTTCGGAGCCAATTACATCGATTATACCGGTCTTGAAGACGATGAGCGCTTCAAAAAAATCACCGCCCGGATGTGTTTGAGCCACACCGCCGGTTTTCCAAACTGGCGATGGATCGAAAGCGATGGGAGACTTAAAATAAAATTCGAGCCTGGATCGCGATATAGCTACTCGGGCGAAGGAATGTTCTTACTTCAGTTTGTGATCGAACAAATAACGGGGCGAAACTTCGAAGACATCGCATTCGAAAAGGTTTTCAAGCCACTGGGGATGACCCGAAGCAGTTATGTCTGGCAGCGGGAGTATGACGCAAACTATGCCAGGGGGCACGACAAGAATGGAAACGATCTCGGCATTCCGAAATCGAATGTTCCCTATGCTGCAGGATCGCTATCCACGACGCTCGAGGATGTCAGCCGTTACG
>DASVOT010000244.1:0-7505 GCA_036383235.1 Chryseosolibacter sp. | reverse complement strand
TTCTTATAATAGTCGGCCCACGATTCCAGGCCGTGGTAGCCCTGGTCCGTCAGCTTCAGCACTTCGTTGAAGGCTTCGGCGGCCTGCTTGCAGAGCTCCTCGTCGTACGTGTAACTCCCGGTTGACACCCCGTTCATCAGCGGGCTTGCGGCGTAAAGAAGATCTTTTCCGAGATAGCCATAGGCGGCGCCTTTGGTGATGCGGCCCGCGTTTTGGCCAAGGGTAGCCTGGCCCGCCTGCGTTTCGTCCCACGAAGCCGGAAGGAGCTCCGCGGCTTTTCTGAAATCCTCCGCCGCGCGCAGGGCGCATTCGCGGTAGGACAGGCGCGGAAGGCGGATTTCGTCGGTGGGGGAAAACACGGTGTCGATATACGCAACGCCGCCCCAGGAGCGCATGATCTCAAAGTGAAAGTAAGCGCGGAAGAAGTAAGCCTGACCCGCGATGAGGTCCCGCTCTTCCTGCGTGCCGGCCGTGAGCTTATCCAGGTTCTTTAACGCGGTGTTCGCTTTGCGGATCCCATACCAGCCTGACTGCCAGTATCCTTTTTTGCCCTTCGCTCCCGTGGAATTGTTGTTCGGGTAGCTGAGGTCACCCCAGAACTGGCTGCTCTTCCAGTGCGTCCACCCCGCCATGTAATTGCCCTGGTCAAAAAGGCTGACGATGGCGTCACCGCGGTCTTCCATGACGTCGTCGCCGAAGTTCCAGTTGGTCTGGGCATCTTGTCCCAGGGTTTCATCGACCACGCACTGGTAGATATCTTCCACGTATCCCTGGAAGGTGACGAATTTGCTGAACACGTCGTCCTCGGTGATCGCCGCTTCAGGCGCCTGATCGAGATAGTCTTCGCAAGCGGTGGCAAGAAGGAGCACCAGGGCCAGGACACCTGTGTACTTCAGTATGGGTTTATGGATTCTCATAAAATCGTATTTATCGATAGCGGGATGATTTCAGAAATTGATGTTCAATCCGAGATTGACGCGTTTGTAAACAGGATATCCTGCGCCGTTTGTCACACCCGGTCCTTCCTGGTCATCGATCATGTCAGACCAGAAGAAGAGATTGTTTCCATTCACATAGATGCGGGCGGAGGATGCGCCGATGCTCTTCAGCCAGTTGCTGTTCAGGGTGTAGGCGATCTCGGCCGTCTTTAAGCGGAGGAACGAAGCGTCGACAATCCAGCGGTCGCCGGCGTTGATGTTGGAAAAATCATAACTGCGGCCTGTGCGCTGCGCCGGCCAGCTCGCATCCGTATTTTCCGGAGTCCATTGGTCGAGGTTATTCTCGAACACCACGAATTCAGAAGCGTCGCTGTACGGAATGAGGAACCATCCGTATCGCCTGCTCACATTGTACACGCCGTAGAATTGCGCCATGATGCTGAAGCCTTTGTAGTCGACACCGAACGAGAAATTATACGTGTGCTGCGGGCGTGTAGGGAAACCGTAAGGCGCGGAATCGAACGAGTTGATCACGCCGTCGCCATTGAAGTCGACGATGCGCTGATCACCGGGAAGCTTGTTGCCGTTCTGCACCTGCCAGAAGGTGGTGGCATACAGTTCGTCCCAGTTGTTGACATATCCCTCCGTTACCGAATTGCGGGTCTGGCCGATCTGGAAACCAGCGGCTTTCTGATAGTCGGGAAGCAACGCCGGGTCTTCCATGTAGACTACCTCGTCTTTCGCATAGGTGTGGCTCACATTCGCCCAATAGTGCAGGTCTTTGAACTGGTTCTGCAGGCTCAAGGAGAGCTCATATCCCTTCGCTTTTGTTTCGCCGATGTTGGCCGACACAGGGCGGGCGCCGAAATAATCGGATATCCGTCGCTGGCCCGCGCTCATGAATATCTTGTCGCGGTGATCCCGGAAGAGTTCGGCGGTCAATCCGATCCGGTTGTCGAGCGCAGAGAACTCGATGCCGAAGTTCTGCTTCACAGCCGTCTCCCATTGCAGGTTCGGGTTGCCGATCACAGACTCGGTGTACTGAACATACGGGCTGGCGCCGTTATTCGGCGCGCCGAAATTCGTCCGCTCCGGATCGATCACCCATTGCGTGGCATACGCCCAGCGGGGTGCGGAAAAATTATCGTTGCCGACCTTGCCGAAGGAATACCGGAATTTCAGGTTGCTCAGCCAACTTACATTTTTCAGGAAGGCCTCGTTGGACGCCCTCCATCCCAGCGCTACGGAAGGGAAGAACCCGAACCGGTAGGCTTTCGAGAACTTCTCGGATCCGTTGTAGGCGCCATTGGTCTCGAACAGGTAACGGTCGTCATACGCGTAGGTCACACGCGCCACCCAGTCTTCGCGATAGCGGGGGAACATGCTTCCTTCCGCATATTGTTCACGGGTCCACACCAGCGTGGCGCCGACGTCGTGGCGGTCGAACACCCTGCCATAGTTCAACTGGTTCTGGTAGAAGAGCCGGCGATAAGCCGATCCGAGGTTATTGGAATTCTCGGGCATGTAGGTGATGGGTTGCTGCACCCAGTCGAAATCGTTAATCCCTCCGGTATTGATCGTTCCCTGGATATAATCCTCTTCCGTTTCGCCTTCCTTCATGTTGATGATGTTCGGATCGATCCAGCGCACATAGGCGTTGCCGTTATCCGAAATTCCACCGGTGGAGTAGAACAGGTTGTCGTATGCCAGCAGGCCGCGGTAGCTCAGTCCCTCGGTGATGAAGTTCAGTTTCTGATTCAGGACAAAATCCGTATTGACCTGCGTGCGGTTGGTGGTGGGCGCCCCGTAGTTGTTCAGCAGATAAAGGGGATTGGGAATGTTGTACAGCGGCGTAAATCCCCATGCCCCATCCGGAAAACGCGCCGGGTACGTCTGCGGCGACGATTGGTAAAAAGGCCGCCAGATATCCTGCCCCGGGTTGCCGTACTTGATGCCGACATAGCCGGCGATGTTCACGGAGAAAGTAGTCGATTTCGTGAGGTCCAGGTCGAGGTTGGTACGGAAATTAAAGCGATCGTACGCATTTTTGGATTTGTATCCTTTGCCGTTGTCGAGCCCTGAATTCAGAAGATCGCCGTCATGGGTATAGGACAACGAACCGAAATAACGCGCGGTCTGGGTGCCGCCTGAAAGGTTCAGGTTCAGGCGGTGTGAAAGCGCGAAATCCTTCAACTGCTCTTTCGGCCAGTCGACATCCGGGAAAATATATTGATCGCCAGGCGCCTGAGGTTGCTTGTAGTGGTTCGCCATGGCGATGGGCATATATAAGCCCCAGGACGATTCGGTTACGGGAAGCTCGTATTCGATGCTGTGGTTGCGGTAGAGAAAGCCGTCGTAGGAGTTAAGCTTGTCGGGTGTCCTGGAAAGGAATTTTACGTTCGAGTTTGCGTCGATGGAGAATTTCGGTTTTCCCGCCTGTCCGCGTTTGGTGGTGATGAGGATCACGCCCTCCGCTCCTTTCACTCCGAATACGGCGGTAGCGGAGGCATCCTTCAACACGGAAATGCTTTCTATTTCATTGACGTCGATGTCATTCATGCGTCGTTCGACGCCGTCGACCAGGATGAGGGGATTCGAATTATTCCAGGTTCCCTGGGCGCGGATGAGGATCTGGGGATCATCGGCCCCCGGCTCGCCTGTTCCCTGGATGACGGTGACGCCGGGAAGCTTGCCGGTCAGCGATTGCGCCACGTTCACAACGCCACCACTGCGCTTCAACTCCTCGCCCTTGGTCTGAACGATCGCGCCGACCACGGATTCTTTTTTCTGCTCGCCGTATCCCACCACCACTACTTCATTCAGTGTGGTGACCGACTCCTTGAGGACGATATCAAAACGGGTCTGGTTGCCGATGGGCACTTCCTGCGATTCCATGCCGATGAACGAAAACACGAGCGTCTGGGCGTTTTCATCGACGGTGAGCGAAAATTTTCCTTCCGCATCTGTGTTGGTGCCGTTGGTGGTGCCTTTCACGATGACGGCGACGCCGGGCAGCGAGCCGGAGGCGTCGGACACGGTTCCCGTCAACGTTCTGGTCTGGGAAAAAGCTGCCGTGACGGAAACGACGGCGAAACAAATCGCGAGCAGGGTGATCCGCGTCGCCGCGGATCCCTTCGTATCATTTCCTCCCTTGCATACGCGTAGAAATCTTCTTTTCATAGATATAGGTTAGGCTTGACAAATTCATTTTCCTGCGGCTCGCTTCGCTGCCAAACGCAGGCCTGTATTCCGTTGCTGCGGTGGCTTAAAAAAAGACAGGCGTGCCGTCTGCGCTTTTTTTTCTTCGCCAGCGCGCATGCCGGAGTGAAAGGGTCTTGAAAATCAGTCGTTTACGGGTACGTACCCGGGCAAAAAGCAAAAATAAACGCAACCGTCGCAAAAGAATGATTCCCCTTCGCGAAAATCAACCGGATTTTACGGGTGCGTACCCGAAGTAACCGGATTTTATTTTGAAAACGCAACCGGGATCCAAAAAAAGGGCTGGAATTTATTTGAGTGGTCGTTTGGCGGCGTGAGATGTTGTGTGAAGGCGCGGAGTAAAGGATGAAGTGAAAGTCAGGGGATATTTTTTTACCGACGAGGCGCAGAGAAGTGCAGGTTAAAAATGCAGGTTGAAAGGCAGGTTAAAATGCAGGTTTAAAAAATGCAGGTTTAAATGCAAGGTCGTACCTCACTGACCTGCCTTTGAACCATAATAAACTCAATCTTCGAGCGGAGTTCATCCGGGAATTAACACAGAAATGACAACCGTGCAACTCAGACCTGCCTTTAGACCATAATAAACTCAATCTGCGCGCGAAGTACGTCCGGATAATTCACACAGAATGCCGGGCGTCACCTCAGACCTGCCTTTGAACCATAATAAACCACAATCTGCAAGCGCAGTCCTTCCGGAGAATTGAGAGAAAAAGTCAAGCGTGCACTCAGACCTGAAATGCGCGAGGTCCGGGCGAACGCAGTTTCGCACGACGGGTTTTGTTCAGAGCCGGTATTTGTCCTGGACGACGGTGGCGTCGGCAAGCTGTTCATCATAGGTAGGCAACTCGTATTCCCGCAGGACATCCTTCACCTTTACATCCGGATCGAGGCTCTCGATCGTCGCCCAGTTCTCTTTGTGGTAGATGGTGATGCGGATCCGTCGCCCGTATTTTTGCCGGATATCCTGGAACTTCAGGGTCTGCGGCCAGATATGAAGAAATTCTTTTTCAAGGTTGAGAGGCGCGCATACCCATCGGGCAAACTCGCCATCGGCGGCGATCACATCGCCCGTGATGTCGATGATCCTGGAATCCTCGCCGGTCGCGGATACGATATAATAATGATTTACCCAGGCATGGTTGCTCAGCGCGTTGGAGTAAGGCCCCTGGGAAGGGAACAACACGATCTCGGCGCCGTCTTTTTTCAGCGACTTCCAGTTTTCCTCCCACGACGCATCGGCGCATATCTGCATGCCTACGGTACCGAAATCCGTTTTGAAAACAGGAGGTCTCACCGTCCCGGGCGTGATGCCCGCTCCTTTATAATAGGTGCGCGGCACGATCTCGGTGGCCGTGGGCCTCACCTTGTGGAATACCCCGGCGATCGTTCCCTGCCGGTCGAGCAGGATCGAGCTGTTGTAAAAACGCCCCTCTCGCTTCGTCACGACGGGGCAGGTGATGTAGCAGTTCTGTTCTTTCGCAACCGCCGCCAGCATGCGCGTGATCGGTCCCGGCGTATGCTCGTCTTCGGCAATTTCTTCCAGCGCTTTCGTCTCCTTCACCCATGAGATGTTGATGGTCTCGGGAATGACGATCACGTCCGGCTGAAAAGCATACACGTTCTCCATCCGGTTCAGAAGGTCTTTCATTCTCCTTTCGGTTGTATCGACGGGCCAGAGGCCCTTGATGCTGACGGCCGCCGCCCAGACCTCCCTGGGCAACCGGTTTGTTCTTGTCGTGTACTTCATTCCAGTTTCAATTATGTATTGCCGTTGTCTCCGTTTTTTCTCCACGCTCATGGATCACCGATCACCGGTCAGCCCGGCCTGTACTTCTCCTGCACTTCCGTTTCTTTCTTCAGCAGCTCGGCGTAGGTAGGGATATCAAACTCTTTCAGGACGTTCCTCACCTTCAGCTCCGGGTCGAGGCTTTCAATGGTGATGACATCGGTGCGGGCCCACACTTTCACGTTCAGGCGGTCGCCGTATTTGCGGAAGACCTCCGGCAGGCGATCGCGCGTCGGCCAGGTGGTGACATTCACTTTATCGAGGTTGATGGTCCGCCACGCATAGCGGACAAATTCGCTGCTCGCGTCGAGGTCGTTTCCCGACATGTCGATCACGCGGGCATCGCCGCCAGTAGCCGATACGATATAGGAATCGTTTCGCAGGGCGTAATGGTTGAGCATCCGGCCACCGGGAAAAGCGGAGGAAAAGAAAAGGATCTCCGCGCCCTGGTCCCGGTAGTTATCCCAGCTGTCCTGGAAGTTGGCGTCATAGCAGATCAGCAGGCCCACCTTCCCGAAATCGGTGTGGATAACGGGTTGCCTGAGCGCACCGGGTATCGTGCCGCCGCCTTTGAAGGCTTGATTGAGGAGCGTCTCGGTTTTCGTCGGATGCGTCTTGTGATAAATGCCGGCGATCGAGCCTTTGCGGTCGAGCAGGACGCTGCTGTTGTAAAACTGGCCGTCCTTCTTCGTCATGATGGGGCATACAACGTAACAGCTATTCTTTTTCGCGTACGCGGCCAGCAGGCTCGCCACAGGTCCGCTTCCGTCCTCATCCTCCGCGTACTCGGCAATATTTTTTTGCTCGTCCACCCACATGGTATCGAACAGCTCCGGCAGGCAGACGACGTCCGGCCGCAGGCCCGATACCTCATCCATCCGCGCCATCATCCGTTTCAGGCGCACGTCCGTGCTTTTGTCCGGCCACCCAACCAGGTCGATGCCGACGACGGTGACCTCGTGCGGCAACTTTTTTGAGGAAGGCTTCCCTTCCC
This sequence comes from Chryseosolibacter sp., assembly GCA_036383235.1. Taxonomy (GTDB): domain Bacteria; phylum Bacteroidota; class Bacteroidia; order Cytophagales; family Cyclobacteriaceae; genus Chryseosolibacter. Next base: position 568 of record DASVOT010000244.1, on the reverse strand, counting down.
GGCGCAGAGCGGGGAGGGAAACACCCGCGATTCCCATCGAGGATTGCTTCAGGAATTCGCGGCGTGAAGCACTTGCTGTATTTTTCATAGGCGATGTTTCGATGCAGACGGAACCAATCCACACCCTCCGGCGCTGCGGCAAAGTGGCTGGAGGATAAAAAGGAATTTCGTTCCGCCGTCCTATAAATTTGAAACTATTTTTGCCAATTTCATACTATTAATCCGTATTTTTCGGGTACGTACCCGAACAGGCTGCCCCGGGCCTCCCCGCGCGCTATGCCCGACCATAACCCGGTAACGAACTGCCATGAGGACTCCGATCAAATGCCCCAAACTACTTTGCCTGCTGACGCTCATCTGCCTGGCGCTTCCCCTGCGGGCACAGCACCTCCCACCGCTCAAAAAGTATCTGAAGAAATCGGTGAGCTGGACCTCTCCGACGCTCGGCAGAAGCGTGCCCCTCAACATCTATTTTCAAGGCGACCCGAAGGAAGACGAGGAACCCCAGGTGATCGTTTACCTGCAGAACAAAGCCTGGCCAAGAATCGGCCAGGAGCCCGATCTCTCC
>DASVOT010000243.1:0-3357 GCA_036383235.1 Chryseosolibacter sp. | reverse complement strand
CCTTCCAACCTTGGTGGGATCGATAACTCCGGCAGCGAGCAGATTCTCGAATTTATCCGACTTGAAATTGAACCCGTAGTCATCTTTGCCGTCGCGGGAAATCTGCAGGATCTCGTTCGGATCGAGGCCCGCGTTGATTGCCAGTTGACGGATCGGCTCTTCGAGTGACTTTTTGATGATGTAGATCCCGATCTTCTCTTCTTCGTTTTCGGGAACCAGTTCATCCAGCAGGGGTATGGCCCTGATAAAGTTGATTCCACCTCCCGGAAGAATGCCTTCTTCCATGGCAGCGCGCGTAGCGTTTAAGGCATCTTCCACGCGATCTTTTTTTTCAGACATTTCAATCTCGGTGGATGCGCCAACGTAAATGATCGCGACGCCCCCCGTTAATTTCGCCAGTCGTTCCTGCAATTTTTCCTTGTCATAGTCGGAGGTCACCCCTTCGATCTCAGCGCGCAACTTTTTAATGCGGGCTTTTATATTCTCTTTTGCCCCACCGCCGTTGATGATCGTGGTGTTCTCCTTATTGATCACAACCTTTTCACACCGGCCGAGGTGCTCGAGACCGATGCTGTCGAGCTTGGTCCCGCGTTCCTCGCTCACTACCGTGCCGCCCGTCAGGATGGCGATATCCTCCAGCAGGTCCTTTCTCCTGTCTCCGAAACCAGGCGCCTTGACGGCTGCCACCTTCAATACGCCGCGGAGGTTATTCACGACCAGGGTTGTCAGAATGTCGGTTTCTATATCTTCGGCGATAATAAGGAGCGGGGTCCCTGCCTGAGACACTTTTTCAAGAATGGGCAGCAGATCCTTAATGCCTGAAACCTTCTTCTCGTGAATAAGAATATAGGGCTTTTCGAAAGCCACTTCCAGCTTTTCCGGATCGGTGACAAAATAGGGCGAGATGTAACCCCGGTCAAAGCGAAGGCCTTCGACGATCTCGATGGTCGTCTCAATGCTCTTGGCTTCTTCAATGCTTATGACACTCTCCTTGCCGGCTTTCGCCATGGCATCGGCGATCAGTTTTCCAACCTCACTGTCGTTGTTTGCGGAAATGGCGGCAACCTGTTCGATCTTTGACCGGTCATCGCCAATGGTAAGAGCGGCATTCCTGAAATGGTCTACAACAACCCTCACGGCTTTACTCATGCCGCGCCGCACCTCCATTGGGTTGACGCCCGCCTCGATTCGCTTTAATCCGATGTTGATCATGGCCTGGGCCAGGAGGGTCGCGGTGGTCGTTCCATCTCCCGCGGTTTCGGAAGTTTTGACGGCAGCCTGTCGCAACATTTTTGCTCCAAGGTCTTCGACCGGATCATCGAGATCCACCTGTTTGGCTACTGTCACACCATCATTGCACACCTGCGGATCGCCATTTGCCTTTTCGAAAATCACCGTGCGGCCTTTTGGTCCCAGCGTGATGACCACTGATTGCGCAAGGGCGTTGATCCCCTTTTTCAGCTTGCCCCTTGCCTCCACGTCGAAATTAATGACCTTTCCCATAGCCCGTCTTTTCTGATTTTTTTACCGGTATCGGGAAGGGAGCCACTGCTGGCTCCATCGTCAGCTGCCTCCTTCCGCGAAACGGTCGTGGCAAAAGTACCCGAAAAAAAAGCGGGGTGATATGACAGGGGTCCGCAACCGGAATGATCCTCAACAAAGAATCGCCACCTGCGCATGACATGTATCATCCGGCAGAATAATAATCATCATTCCCTTTTCAGGGAAACCGGGCTAGATTTCCAAAAAAATGAAAAACATACTGGTTCCCTGTGATTTTTCGCCCGCGTCAAAAGAAGCGCTGAAATTCGCTGTAGACATCGCTTCCAGAACAAAGGGGAGAGTGAGCGTGTTGCACGTGGTCTACACGCCGGTAATGTATGACACTACCTTCGCCGGAGCAATGCCTATCGCCTACAATCCGGATTTCATAACCGGAATGGAAGAGGACGCCAGGTCGGAGTTCGAAATCTTTTGCAAGGCATACGACAACCAGACGGTCAAACCGGCTCTGGAAATTACTCAAGGCGACATTGTCTCATCGATCAAACGGTTGATCGAGAAAAAGCGTGTCGACGTGGTAGTCATGGGCACAACGGGATCCTCCGGGCTGGCGGAGATATTCGTCGGCTCCAATACTGAAAAGGTGGTCCGCAATGTGCCGGTTCCCGTTTTCACCGTCCGAACCGCTCCTTCACTGGATTCCATCAAACACATTTTGTTGCCCATTCCCCTGGAACCGGGACAAACTACCTTCATGAGAAAAGTGAAAGAGCTCCAGGCTTTCTTTAAGGCAAGGCTGCACCTGTTGCTCATCAACACGCCTTCTCATTTCCTTGGCGATCAGGATGCCGAAAAGGCGCTCGAGAAATTCGCGCAACAATACCACCTTGAAAACTGCGAAACACATTTCCGCAATTTCAGGAAGGAAGAAAATGGAATAATCGATTTTGCCACCTCGGAAAACATGGACATGATCGCCATGGGCACCCATGCCCGCAAGGGGCTATCGCACTTGTTCAATGGAAGCATCACAGAAAACGTAGTCAATCATATCCAGTATCCGGTATGGACGTATTCTTTGAACGTATGACCGGACGGATGATATCGGGAGAAAATGCGAGAAATGATAACAGCGCGCCGGGCAGGCGATAAAAATCTGTATGGCCGCTGATGACCATCATCGCCATCGGGCCGGCAACTGTTTTACTTTAAAGTAAATTCCTGAAACCAGAAACATTCCAGTAGACGGCTCCGCAGATACCTGTTTGCCGGAATATATCAGGATACCGGTGTCAGCTTGATCGCCTTCCGTGCAGGTGTGAGATAACCAGAAAAAATCAATTTCGCCTTCTACCAAAAAAGGATATGAAATCTGAAGATCAAATTCAAAAAGAGGTCATTACTGAAATTCAGTTGGATCCTCAGCTATCGTCAGTCGCTTCAGGAATAAAAGTGAGTGTAAAGCAAGGCGTGGTCACACTGTCGGGAGTGGTAGACGAGTATTCCCAAAGGTTCGCGGCGGAAGATGCGGCCCACAGGATCAGCGGCGTCAAAGTGGTCGCGGTGGACATCGCTGTCAAGGAAAACGAATCGCTGGAGCAGATTGCAGACTCCACCCTCGCCGAGAACATACGCAGCGCCCTCGTGTGGCACAGCGGATTGAATGAAGACCGCATCGGTATAAAAGTGGACGAGGGCTGGGTGTACCTGGAAGGCCATTTGAACTGGGACTACGAAAGAAAGGCGGCATTGAATGCGATTGAAAGTATCCGGGGCGTGAAGGGCATTATCGACAAAATCAAGATCAACAGCAAGACGGTCCAGTCGAGGCAAATCAAACGAAGGATCGGCGAG
>DASVOT010000242.1:0-2415 GCA_036383235.1 Chryseosolibacter sp. | reverse complement strand
TTAATAGCTGCCGAATGATAGAACTCTGCCATCATTGAGAAAAGATGGAGGATCTATCAATTGCCACTAGCTTCAGCTAGTGGATTTCAATCAGCTCTCCAAAATCATTGTCTTAATCCAATCTGAAAAGCAGGAGGCAATGAATAGCTGCGGAATGATAACTCCGCCCTTCATCCCGCACACGAGACTCCGATCGGACCACAGTGGAACACCAGACAGCTACCACAACAGATAAACAATCGCGCCGGGCAGCAGAACAAGAATGGAAAACAGAAACAGGACAGTATAACAGATTCCCCGCAGCTCAACGTCACTTGACTCAAGATCGCGCTTGTGATCACAGCCGATAAAAATGTTTTTTTTCTTCATCATGGATCAGTTTGAAAAAAAATCCTGCAACGGCAAGAAAACAACATCGGACTGCTATTATAATGAAATCATCGCTAAAAAGGTACATCCGGCTTCCTCAATTTTTCTTCTCACTTCGGCAAGGACACCCCTAGGGGTGCACGCTCCTGTGAGCCGCTAATCTCCTTCGCCTCCAAAATCATGGGAGCAGAAGCCGCGTTCTCGGACACGCATCATCACCGATGCGCCCTCTTTTTACTCCGCAAGCACGAGACGACTTTTTTGCGTTATCCGCCTTGCGGCACGATGCCTTTCGGCAGCGGAATCCAAAAAACCATCCAGGTGCCGGTCCCGTTTCCATTAACCATTACATGAAAACTTTACTGGATCACCTGTAAGAGGGATCCGGCCCTGAAGGTTTTGCTATTGGCAGGTCAAGGTGTCAACTCGATGGTGAACTGCTCTTCGCACGGAATGCAGATCCGGTCATTGCACGTCATGTATTCAACGGTACCCCTGATGGCTGGCACCGGTTTGATCAGCCTGATCTTCTGCCCGAAGGAAACGGCACCGGCATACCAGGTAACGTCCATCCCGTAGAGGGAGTCATAGTAGGTGTGCGCGGCGCCCTTCTCCCCGACGGGGGTTTCACAAATAAAAGCATCGGCGGGTTCCAGCCGGAAGCGCGTCGGCAGCGGCCCGCCCTCCGCGAGATGCTGCGAATACAGGTGCCACCCCGGTGCGAGCGTGGCGGTAAAAAGAAGCGTTGCCTCACCCCCACGCCCCGGCCGGGCTTCGAAGCTCCAGGAGACCGGCGCCGCCTGCCGCCCCCCAAGAAAAAGAGGCGCGAAGCAAATCGCCATCATCAAAGGCACAACGGTTGGTATCTTTGCCATGTTTCCTTTACCAGCGGTGTTTTATCGTACAGTAAAGTGAGCCAGAGGCTGGGAATTACTTATCCAACGCGTTGATTTTTTTTAGCCGGAGGCCATCGATCACGAAACAGAACCGGTGGAAAAAAAAAGCCCCGGATTTTGGCCCGGGACTTCATCGTCAAAACAACAAACACCGCATTGTGGATTAAATAATTTCTTCTGACGGTCAGCCAGTCATTATCTCGCGCCGAAGCTGATGCCAACAGCAACGTGCATTTGATCCTTGAGAGACGTGCGCTCAAAGGCAACATCAGTTGCTTTTGCCGACAAATTCCGTCCAAACCTTACCTCGGAGAACAGGTGGATGAAGCTGTAGTCGTCCCGGAGCTTCACTTCGATGCCAGCTCCAGCCATGGCGTTGATTTGTTTGATCTTGCCCAGGAAAGGGGCTTCGCCGCGGCTGTAATTGACGACGCCGGGCTCGCGGTTCACATAATACCCAAAGAACTTGAAACGGTCGTATGCCACGCCGCCCGTCAGGTAGGGCTCAATGAGGAACCGGCGGCCGGACAGCATCGAAAGGGGATAAATATTAGCCGAGACATTGGACGCGTAGAGGTCGGTGGTGCCCGCCGTGGATCCTGTCGACGAATAATAGCCGAGCAACCCGATCTTCGATCTTACTATCCTGGTGCCGAAGATGAGTCCTACCTGACCACCTGTTTCCATCAGGTTGGTCCCGTCGATTTTTGCAATATCGCTGGAGACATTTACCGCGCGGGTGCCGAAGCTTGTGAAAAAACCGCGGTACACGGGTGCGTGTCCGCGCTGAGAGGGCTGGGCCATCAGCGCCTGGATGCCAAGAACAATGAAAAGAATGATAAAGAAAAGTGCCTTTAGCTGGTTTTCCTGAATCCTGACTGTCATAGCTGTTGTGTTTTGTTGTTGACGAGTCAAAGGTCAGGCAACTGCCGCTGAAAAGAATCAGTGAAAATTTGATTTGAGAAAAATCAGTGAAACGGAAAGGCAATCTGCGTTTTTGGCACAGGATGCGGCCTTTTCACGGCTTTGCCGCGGGTTTTCTCCGTCCTTTCGCCGGAGTCGGGCGATCCTCCCCCGGCTTTTACTCCGAATCTCCCTAAGGGTTTTTCTGAGATGTCGGGGATTTATCGCACCCGGCCCCTGGCACCCG
>DASVOT010000241.1:0-5843 GCA_036383235.1 Chryseosolibacter sp. | reverse complement strand
CCCTCGAGGCGCATTTTACTCAACAATTTAGAACAATCTGCCGGGAGGGACGTCCGTTATCGGAACTCAATTGTCCGGATTCATAAACACAATCAGTCAACAATTGCGCGCGCCTTTCCATTAAAACACCGTAGGTTGTATTTTCAACAGGACGTTTACTCCTGGAATGGGTTGTGCTGCAGCATCGGTCACAACACCCGAAATCTGAGCGCCCTGGAATGCCGAGAAGTCATCGCGCTCGTCGCGATCCTCCCCATAGGTGCATAGGATGGATGCCGAACTGATGAGAAAATGTGTCAATGTCGTTTTCAGCAGAAATAAGCCAATACCGCTGCGAGGTCTGGGATTTGGATCATAGGTAAAGCGTTTGGTTTAACAAAAAGAGAACACCAAAGCTGTGGGGCGGTGGCTTTGAAACACCTGGTGTCCAAACTAGGGCATTGAGGGGAAAAATTATTATGATTACTCGTCAATGTTCGTCAACTACTTATAAAAATTTAGCAAAAGTGGATGACCATCGTGAATCGTTTAGCGGCTCGTGACGATTCCGCAGTGGGCAATGACGGATGATATGTAAAGGCGCTATCGAACTGAATCCCGAGTCATACGGTTCAATATATTCGACGTTATCTTTTGCACCTGTGGATTTACTCCGAAGGTGCGCATCGAAGGATTGTGACCGGCAGGAATGTGTCCCGGGGGTTGCGACAACCCCTCCGGCCACCAGATAGTCCCCGCGTTAAATACCCAGTTGCCCTTCGGACCCGGATAGATGATGGCCGCGTGACCATTTTTCATCTCAGCCTGATGCATCGGGCTTTCCGCCAAAACCTCGAGACCTTTAAAGTTCGCATACGGAGGACCGTGATATTCCCATCCGATGATCGCGGGGATCTTGTCTCCGTCGCGTAGCCCCGTCCCGGCATAGACCCAATGTCCTGCATTTTTTACAATCCAGTCTCCGTATCCCGGTCCATATGACGTCAAGCCCATCAACCTCTCTTCGTCGTCAAAGACCGGCCCGCGAGAAAACGCGCGACATGGTTTGCCATCAACAGAGCTGTCGAAAAAATTAAGTTGACCCTTGACAGAGTTCCCGGAAAAAAACGCGAAGCTCAAGCCATTGTCGCGTGCCTTGATCGCTTCTTCGTACATCTTCCTGGACCAATATTCATCATGGGCAACCGAAAGAAAAACTTTGCTGGAAGCGAGCATGCCTACATCAAGCTCCAGGTCGAGGTTCGAACAGTAAGTGACATCATATCCTTCCTTCTCCAACCAGTAAACCATCGGATGTTCCCAGAGGAGAAATTCCCCCGACCCCGCCGACAGGGGCGCATCAATGATCTGACAATATTTGGCGTAAGGACGATCGAAACTCACCCTGACGTTTGGTCCCGTGTACCACACTTCCGTGGTTCCGTCATCGTAAAGCGAATCTCTTCCCGGCCACTTGTTGTACGATTGCCAAGTGAGATCACTCACCTGATACAGTAAATCGGATTTCCGGTGTTCCTTGACAGCAAAGATGACATAGCTCTGATTTCCAAAGGGCTCGTCCCTCGTCAGCTTTCCCAGATACACTCCGCTGGGCCAATCAAGAGGAATCGTAAATGTCGCCGAAGTTTCCCACCTGCATTCTCTCAAGCGCTCGATCGTCATCATGGGCACCGGCTGCGACGAAGCTTTGAACGACCCGAGCCTGGCCATGTGCCGACCGCCCGTTCCACCGTAATATCCCATACGGTAAATATCGATCACGAAGTTTGTGGCAGGATTCGCACTCACTTTGAAAGCCAGCGTCTCTCCTGGCAAGAGACTGGTGTGCGACACGTATCCCTCGATCGTCGACGAACGAAGCGAACGAACCAGTGGATAAGAAGCCATTGTGATGGGATCGTCGAATTCCGTGTACTGGAGCTGCCATTCAACAGTGCCTTGCTTTCTGTTTTCCAGGGCAATGCGGCCGTCCTGTAAAGTACTCGCCCGTTTCCCGGCGCCGGCGGGAAGTGTCTGCGCAAGGCCCGCGGCAGCCGCACCCTTCAACAATTGGCGGCGTGTCAAGTTATCCGTTGTCTTTGCCATCTGAAGAGCTCAAATGATTTCCTGCATTATAACAATTTGTAAATATGAACGGTGTGATCATAGTGGTCTGTAACATAAACCATCCCGTTGCCGCCGATCGCTATGCCTAAAGGAAAAAACCGGCTGTCATCGAATGTCGCCGATGTGACCCATTGTGTTTGAAAATCCTTTTGCGCGTTAAACTTCTGAATGCGGAAATTATAACGGTCACAAATGAAGATCTCCCCATTCGCGCCCGTAGCCACACCGCGCGGCTCGCTGAATTGGGATCCCTTTACACCGGCACCTTCCCCGAATTCGCCAAACCGGCCTACGAGCTTACCATCTTTTGTAAAAATAGAAACGCGATGATTCTGCCGGTCGGTCATGAGCAGGTTGCCGTCCTTGCCGACCGCGATCTCGTGCGGCATGTACAGTTTGATCCCAATACTTTCCTGCGAACCCCACTGCGCCAAAAATTTCAGGTTCGCATCCAGCTTCTTTATCCTGTAGTTAAACGCGTCCATCACATAGACATAATCGTCCGCGTCGATCGCGATCCCGTAAGGATATTTGAATTCCTGTTCGCCCGGCCCATAGGAACCCGCTGTCAGCAAATGTCTGCCGTCCGGTGAAAACTTCTGAATGCGGTTATTGTTCATGTCGGAAACATAGACGTCGCCCCTGGAATCAACAGCAACACCATAAGGGTAATTGAACTCGCCGGGCTGTGTTCCAAATTTCCCCCACATCGACAAAAAGTTGCCCTCTGAATCAAACTTCTGAATGCGGTGATTGTGCTGGTCTACAACGTACACGTCGCCCGTCCTGTCTACGGCAATCATCGTGGGGAACCTGAATTCGCCTGGCTTGTCACCGAATCCTCCCCACTTCTTAGCCATGACAATGCTCGTCTGACCGCGCAATGACACAGTCAACAAAACAAGCATCACGCATGCAAGGAACTGATAAATGTATTTTCTCATGAGATCTCCTGTTTTCTTCAAATGATGCTAGTTCGTGTTGTCCATAACGGTAATAAACTCTTCGATAACTTCTTTGGTCTGCGTCTTGTTGCCGGTTACATAGTCTCTGCCGAACCCTCCGTTCTGGCTGATGTGCATGTTGATGGCCTTGTATTTCTTGTCTAAAAATTGCCTGACATCCACCTGAACATCTGCCTTCCTTTTCCCGCCCTTCAATGCAGGCGCATCAAGCAGCCACCCATTAACGACCATCCAGAGTTTTCCCAGTGGCACTTTCTCCTCGCTCGCTTTCTTAAACGCCAGATAAATCAGATACGCCGCATTCCCATGATCCAGCTTCTCGCCTCCCATCGTGTGCGTGATGACGATCTCGGGTTTATACTTCTTCAACAATTCCACGACCATGTCAAGATCATCATCAAGGTGAGAAGCCAGGCTGATCAGTGAGTGTCCCGGCGGATCGTCTTCATTAAATATATTTTCTTCGTAGTTGACCCGCCTCCGGCCCATGAAAAACGTCGGCTCTTTGAAGTTTAGGAAAACCGGAATGGCAGGATAGACCGCCGCCGCCTTCCGCGCTTCTTCCTCCCGCAGCTGGCTTGTCTCCAGCGCACCTGCCGGATACTTGTTCGGTGAAGAGGACACGGAAAAATTCGGCCCTTCGTCATACCAGGGCGTTCGTTCAAGGTTGCAGCCATCCAGGTTGTTGATGGCACACACGTATACGCCTTCGTATCCCATGCTCACATACTTTGCGAGCGTGCCACCCGCGTTTTCGTCAACATCGTCTGCATGGGCTCCGAAAACCAGGATGCACTTCCGCGGCCGCTCTTTTTGCTGTGCCTCCAATGGCTCAGGAAAAAAACAGGCGGTCGAAACAAGGCAGGCAAACATGAGCGCCTGCCACAATTTGACGTTGTCATTCATCACTGCAATCCAGGGGTTAAACGATTATTGTGTGTTGTCCAGCACCGTAATGAATTCCTCTTTGAATTCATTTTCCTTCTTTCTGTTTCTCATAAAGTAATTTCTTCCGAAGCCACCGTTCTGACTTACGTGCGCATCATAGGCGGCATACTTCGTCTTCAAAAAATGTCTTATGTCGATCCGAACATCCGGTTTCCCGAAACCATTCTTCTGCGCTTCCTCGCCGGCAAGCCAGCCATTGACAGTCATCCACAATTTTCCTACACCGATGTTTTCACTCATTCCCCTCTTGAACGCCTGGTAGACAATGTAGGCAGCATTCCCATGATCGTGCTTTTCTCCCCCGAGCGTGTGCGTTATCACAATCTCCGGCTGATACTTCTTCAGCAACTCGTAAACAACATCCACCTCATCGTCCAGATACGTCGCCAAGCTTATCGCCGGCCGGCCGGGTGGATCATATTGATAGAACAAGTCTGTACCGTAATCAACCTGCTTCCTCCCCATGGAAAACCACGGTTCCTTGAAGTTGAGGAAGACTGGGGTAGCGCCAAAAATCGCGGCAGCCTTGCTCGCCTCCTCCTCCCTGATCTGACTAGTTTCCAGAGCGCCCACGGGGTATTCATGCGGCGAATCAGAGACGGTGAACATGGGCGCGCCTTTGAAATAGGGCGTCCGCTCCAGGCTGCATCCTGCAAGGTTGTTGATCGCTCCCACATAGACACCTTCGTAACCTTCCGCAATGTATTTTGCGAGCGTACCTCCCGCCAGTGCCTCAACGTCGTCGGCATGCGCACCAAATACCATGATGCATTTTCGCGGGCGCTGATGACCTTGCGCGAAGAGAAAGCCGGCAATGAGAAGCAGGGTACAGCTCGCAGCCATCCTTTTCCAGAAAATGGAAGCCAAATTCTTCGCCATCATGAACAGGATCCGGGCAATCATATCTTGAAAAATATTTTGTGTCGGTAAAGCCAGAAGCACATGTACCAAAGGAAAAGCCACGTTAGTAATCCGGCGGCGTAAATGATCATCGTTTCATTCGACCAGAAAAACAGACCGTATGCCACGGGCTTTACGATACTGGAGACCAGTGAGGTACCTCCCAGTTGTGAAAACATGTAAATGAACAAGGGGTTCATGCCAACCACTGCGAAAAAAAATGGAACCTTGCGGACCTGCCGGATATCAACGAGCCAAAAGGAGAATGCAAGAGCTATAAAACACCATCCCCCTGTCTCCAGGACCACCGATGGCGTCGCGATCCGTTTGATCATGGGAACAAATGGATCAAGCAGAAAACCTGCGGCCACGCCAACGGCTCCCACCAGCAAAAATATCCTGATCTTACGCCGGTAATCCGAATCCTGTCTCAGGATCGTACCTGCGATGCTACCCCAGATGGTGAACGCGGCCGTCGGCAAAAAGTTGAAAGCTACCCAATGGTCGCCCTCCAATACACCCATCGTCGCCAGATCGAACCACGAACCGAAATTGTGATCCGGAGTATATGGCTGATCAAACCCTGGCACCGTCCACAAGTTGTAAAGTAAAAATGTCACCAAAAGAAAAAAGAAACTAACCGCGACTTGCCATTTAATGGCCGTCCGCAGCATGAGCACGGTGACTAAATACGCAAACGACAACTGCGTCAATACGCTCCAAAGCCTGAATACTGGCTTGCCGGCATCGACACTGTAAATGAAAATGCCCAACAAAAACAGTATTGTCGCTCGCTGCAATACATGATTGAATATCTCGCTCCTCGACTGACCCTGCTCGATGCGTCTTCCTGCCGAAAAGGGAATTGCCACGCCCACAATGAACATGAAGAAGGGCTCTATAAAATCATACAGCGTTAAGCCA
>DASVOT010000240.1:0-4789 GCA_036383235.1 Chryseosolibacter sp. | reverse complement strand
CGGCTCCTTCCTTCTGGTCTTCAATCGCAGGCGATCAACGAATGCTGAACGGTATTTCGATCTGTTGCCGCGAGGTGTTTACGCCGAAGATCGCCCCGCGCCCTTTATATTTCTGAAAAAAGTCCACCACTTCCTTCGGCTCTTTCACCCGAACGCGGTTGATGGCGATGATGGTAAAGTTCTCCGGGATACCGATCTGCCTGAATACACTGTTCTCCTGTATCCTGAAAACCTTTACGCCGTACTTTGTGGACTCCAGCCGGGCACCGAGCTCTTTTGCGTCCAGGATGTTGCGCCTGATGATCTCCTGCGTTCCGTCGGTGTTCACCAGAGTCACGGTCGTAGTGAGCGGCTTATTGTTTCGCAAGTAGGAGACTGTGAGCTTGTCGCCCGGGTAGCGGTAGCTCAACTCTTCTTCAAAAGCGCTCTGCGAATTCACTTCCACGCCGTTCAGACTGGTGATGATGTCACCCGGTTTCAGTCCCGCATCGTTGGCGGGGCCTTCGCGGTCAACGGCTTCAAGCAACACCCCGCGGTACTTTTCCACACCGGTGTCCAGATCGTATTTTTTTGCATTCGCATAGTCGTATTCTACCACCTGGCCGCCGAACATGGCTTTCTGAATGATCCCGTACTTCACCAGGTCGGAAAAGACCTTGCGCGCGATGTCGACGGGCACTGCGAAGGCGTACCCGGTATAAGAACCCGTCCTCGAGAGGATGGCCGTGTTGATACCGACCAGCTCGCCGTCCTTGTTCACAAGCGCTCCGCCGGAATTTCCGGGATTGATGGCGGCATCCGTCTGGATGAACGACTCTATCGGAAACTTGTCTTCCAGGATACCGATCTTTCTGCCTTTTGCGCTGACAATTCCCGCTGTTACAGTAGAGGCGAGGGAGAAGGGATTTCCTACCGCGATGACCCACTCTCCCACCTCCAGGTCTTTAGAGCTGCCAAGAGAAATGGCAGGAAGGTCCTTTTCATTGATCTTGATAACGGCGAGGTCGGTTGAAGGATCGGTGCCGATCAGCTCGGCGGAATAAACGCGCTTGTTGTAGTTCACTTCAATGCGTTCAGCGGTCGACACCACATGGTTGTTGGTCACAATGTAGCCGTCGGCTGTGAAAATGACTCCCGAGCCACTGCTCACCTGCGTCTGGCGGGTGGGTCCTTCACCAAAGAACCAGTCCCAGTTGGAGTAAGAAACCCCCTGTGAAATACTGTTGATATAGACAACGCTGGGTGTGGCTTTCGCGGCCGCATTCGTAAAATCAGCGGGCGAAGCATCCACCGCCGAAGCAATGCGTTGTGATGGCTGTGCCGGTGGCGCCGGAACTGTTTCCGACCTGACCGTGACAGTCTGGTAATCGGGTGCCTTTTCGGTGATCTGCACCGGCTCGATAAAGTAACGATAGCCGGTGTAGGAACCGGCAAGGCCTGACAAAAAACCGACCACAATCACTTTAAATGTTGCTTTCATAATGAAATATCCTGGTTCGTAAATTTAAGAAGCAGACGGACAAGGGGGTACCCGTTCATCCTATTTAACATTTTCTTCGTGCCATCGTGCCTTTGTGACAAAAAATATATCTTGCAGATCATGGGAATCCGGTCCGTATTGGCAAAGCCACTTGCAGCAGTTATCGCCTCACAAACCAGGAAATGGTCCCTGGAACCGGATCGTTTTCAGGACAAGATCTTCCGCTATCTTGTTGATTCGGCACGATCGACCCGTTTCGGTAAAGACCACAACTTTTCGCTCATCCGGAACTACGATGATTTCAGGAAAAATGTTCCCATCCGGGATTACGAGGATCTGAAAACATACGTTCAGGAAGTCATCGCGGGCAAACCTGACATCTTGTGGAAGGGAAAGCCGGCCTACCTGGCCAAGACTTCCGGCACCACATCGGGGACGAAATACATTCCGATCACCGCCGAATCGATCCCGAACCATATTAACGGAGCACGGAACGCTTTGTTGAGCTACGTGCATGAGACGGGCCGGGCCGGCTTCCTGGACGGCGGCCTGATTTTTTTATCAGGCAGCCCGGAGCTCGAAGAAAAGGGCGGGATAAAAACGGGGAGGCTATCCGGCATCGTAAACCACCATGTGCCTCCGTATCTCCGCACGAATCAAAAGCCTTCATACGAAACGAACTGCATCGAAGACTGGGAAGAAAAACTGGAAAAGATCATCGACGAAACCCTCGGGCAGAACATGACCCTGATTTCAGGGATTCCCCCCTGGGTGCAGATGTATTTCGACCGGATCGTGAAGCGGACGGGAAAAAAGATCCGCGATGTGTTCCCCGACTTCTCCATGTTCGTGTATGGCGGGGTGAATTTCGAGCCTTACCGGGCCAAATTGTTTGACACCATCGGAAAGAAGGTCGATTCGATTGAAACGTACCCGGCCTCCGAGGGATTTATCGCCTATCAGGATTCACAGCGCGAGGAGGGGTTGCTGCTCCTCCTCAACAGCGGGATCTTTTTTGAATTCATACCCGTTGAAGAATTCTTCAATGAAAATCCCAGCCGGCTGAACATTGAGGAAGTGGCGCTGGGAAAAAATTACGCTCTTGTCATCAACAGCAACGCTGGGCTCTGGGGCTATTCGATCGGCGACACCGTCAGGTTCGTATCCAAAAATCCCCATCGCATCGTCGTCACCGGGAGGATCAAGCATTTTATTTCCGCTTTTGGGGAACACGTCATCGGCGAAGAAGTGGAGAAGGCGATGAAACGGACGATGGAAAAATTTCCGGACGTAGGACTGATTGAGTTCACCGTCGCCCCGAGGGTAACCGTGAGCGAGGGCCTTCCGCATCACGAATGGTTGATCGAATTCTCAAGGCCCCCGCGCCAGCCGGAAGAGTTTGCGCTGGAACTGGACAACCAGCTTCGGGGGCTGAATGTATATTACGATGACCTGATCAGGGGCAACATCCTCAGAACCCTGCGGATCACCGCCCTCCCTGCGAACGCATTTATCATCTACATGAGGTCGCTGGGCAAGCTTGGAGGTCAGAACAAGGTGCCCCGCCTGTCCAACGACCGGAAGATTGCCGATGAATTGCACAAGCTTTCCGGAATCCTGTAAAGATCCCTGCCTAAATAATACGCCCGGCCCCTGAGACACATGCATAAAAAAAAGTAACTTTAGAATTATACTCCATGCGCAGGATCTATTCCCTTTTCAAGGTTGTCGGCTATTCTTTCCCGGTCCAGTTACTGCTGAACAACATAAAGCGGAACCACGTCTTGCTGTTGTGCTGGATCGTGCTGATAACGATGATCAGCGGGAGTTTTGGAAAATACCTGGGGATTCCCTACCTGTTTCTCGACCCCGAATACCTGAACAAGGTGAATTTCACCAGTTTTCTCATCATGGGCGGCTGCACGGCTGGGTTTACCATGGGGTTTCACATCACCTGCTACATCAACGACGGGCACCGGTTCACCTTCCTGGGCACGCTACCCAGGCCCTTTACGAAATTCTGTATCAACAACAGTGTTGTGCCGGTCATTTTTATAGTCGTCTATCTGTACCGCATTTACGGCTTTCAGGTCAACAACGAGTATACAACCAATGATGCGCTCGTCTATGACCTGGCCGGCCTGGTAACCGGGTACCTGGGCATGACCCTGATCTTCTTCGTGTATTTCTGGTTCACCAATAAGGATATTTTCCGGTATGTGGTCTGCAGGATAGATGAAAAGATCAAAACGAAAGTAAAGGCCACGCGCGCAAGCGCAATGAAGAAGCTCGACATCGCCCGCAAAAAGCAGATACGCGTCGACAACTACCTGGATTACGATTTGAAATTCAAAAAAGTGGAGGATCACGGTTTCTACGACCGCGCCACCATACTGCAGGTATTCGATCAGAACCACTTTAATCTCGTGGTCATTGAGCTGTTTATTTTCGCCACCGTGCTCGTACTGGGCATTTTCAAAGACTATACAGCCTTTCAGTTGCCGGCAGCGGCGAGCTTTGTCATTTTCCTGACGATCTTCGTTATGATCGCCGGGGCGTTTTCTTACTGGTTCGGCAACTGGTCCGCCACCATTGCGCTCATCCTGTTCCTGTTCATCAATTTTCTTGTGGGAAAAGATTTCTTCTCGAAACGGTATAAGGCCTTTGGGCTGGACTACAGCGTGCCACCGGTGGCGTACTCGGTCGACACGCTGAGAAAACTCAATGACAGCAGCGCCATTGCCGAAGACAAGGCCGCCACTTTTGCCATGCTTGAAAACTGGCGGAAAAAATTTACCGGCAAAAAACCAAAGATGGTCTTTCTGTGCGTGAGTGGTGGCGGCAAGCGCGCGGCCTTATGGGCCTTCAATGCTTTGCAGACTGCCGATAGCCTCACCGATGGCGACCTTTTCAGGAACAGCATTCTCATCACCGGTGCGTCCGGCGGGCTGATCGGGGCCAGCTATTTCCGGGAGCTGAAACTTCGCGAACATAACGGAGACGGGGTGAATCCGTACTCACCGGTTTACCGGGCAAAGATCTCGACCGACAACCTGAATCCCCTCATCTTCAGTTTGCTGGCGAACGATCTGTTCGTCGGCTTCACGAGGTTTGAATACGCGGGAAACTCCTACCTGAAAGACCGCGGATATACGTTCGAACAGCAACTCAATGAAACAACGGACGGGGTAATGGACAAACCCATAAGCGCATACGATTCCCTCGAAACGAACGCGCTGATTCCGATGATCATTCTCAGTCCGACGATCGTGAACGATGGCCGGAAGCTATACATTGCCGCGCGGCCCG
>DASVOT010000239.1:0-2313 GCA_036383235.1 Chryseosolibacter sp. | reverse complement strand
GTTGGTGAGGTTTGCCTTTTTCTGGAGCGTGTCCTGCAATTGGAGCAACTCCTTCACCTCGCTCATCCTGTGTTTTTTCAGCAGGCGATAGATCGTGCTCAACCGTTCTTTCACATATTCGGAACGCTCGGCATCGAAATCGATTCGCCCTTCTTCCTTCTCAATTTCGCTGGCGATATCGTCCAATTCGAGCCGCAGGCTTTCCATCCTTTGAAAGAGCGCTTCATACGCCCCTGAATAGGAGGATATAGCCATCAGGTGACTCCGGATCTCGTTGACAGCGTTGTGGGCGGAGAATTCGGGGTCATTGAACATCTGCAGAATACCGTTGAAGCGGGTCTTGATCTCCTCCGCGTGCTCCATGACCTTCAATTCCTTCTCCAGCTCCTCCTGTTCTTTGTCAACGAGGGCCGCCTTGGACAGTTCTTCGAGCTGAAACCGCGTGTAATCGGCTTCCTGCCGGAGCGTTTCGGCTTCCGCGCTAAGCTGGTGATAGTGTTGTCTGGCCTGAAGAAAAGCACGCCACGCCTGCGCATAGCCATCACGTATAGAGTCATTGTCTGCGAACGCGTCGATCAGATGAAGCTGAAAACGCTGGTTGCCCAGTTCGAGGGTCTCGTGCTGAGAATGGATATCCATCAGCAGGCTGCCGAGCCGCCGCATGGTTTCAAGGGTGACCGGCGTATCGTTGATGAATGCCCTGGATTTTCCTCCCGGACTGACCTCCCGGCGGATGACCGTTTCCTCTTCGTAATCCAGGTCCTCTTCGCGGAAGAGCGTTTTCAGCTTGTACGGCTTTATGTTGAAGACCCCTTCGATGACGCATTTTTCGTTTTCGTCCCACATCACCTTGGTGTCGGCGCGGTTTCCCATCAGCAGGCCGATGGCTCCCAGCATAATGGATTTTCCCGCCCCGGTCTCCCCGGTGATCACGTTGAGGTGGGCCGAGGGTTCCATCTCGAGGAATTTGATAAGCGCGTAATTTCTTATTGTTAAATGCTTCAGCATTATTCTTTAAAGTCGAGGTATACTTCCGCTATTTCATTCAATGAAAGTGAGACCGTTTGCTGCCGCATATTCGCAAACGTAAGCTGCGCCGCATCGACACCGATCAACTCGCCGAAATGGACCTTCCGGTTGCGCAGCACAATATTAATTTTTTTGCCGCTAAATTGGTTTAACCTGCCCTGGATATCGCGCAATGTTGTGAACCTTACCTGACGAAGACTCATGGGTTAAAATAGTATCTCAAATTAATGAGAATCGGCAACAAATCTCGCGGACGGAATTAATTCTGGATGATTTTTTCGTAATTGCTGCGATTAGACGGATCAATGGCCGTGATGATATCGTAGGCCTGCCTCCTGACCTGGATGTTGCCGTCGGAGAAGATATTGGCCAGCTCCTTGCCTTTTGCGTCGAAAAAGCTGACCACCAGGATTGCGTTCGGGTTGACATCCCGCACTTTCTTAATCTCTTTCAATCCATTGAGGATCACCTGCCTGCTTTCATCGGGATTTGACTGAAAGGTGTCCAGACCCAGGCGATGATACTGGTAGATCGCTTTTCTCAGGTCGGCCATTTGGGGATTGTTCAGGTTCTCAATGAACCAGTAGCGGTTCCTGTTGCTTCCGATGGGCTGCCATCCGGGTGATCCGGATTGCTGCGCGTTGTTCACCACGGCCAGGGCCCGTTGAAAATAGGGTGTGCCGCCCATCTCGCTGAACGAATCGTAGTCGAGGCCGATGATCACGTAGGCGTAAAACGCGAGCATCGACGTCAGGTTGCTCGTGAATGTATTGTCATTGTACTCGAGTGGCATCGACTCGATGTATTCGAATTCCCACTCCCGGTCGGCGAAATTAAACAGCAAACTGGTGTAGTTGCTGTTATAAACCGGCCTTGCCGACTGCACTTGTACGGAGGCGCTGAAGCTTCCGATGGCAGGCATCTTGGTGATGGTGATCAGGAAGTTGCAAACGATCTTCTCGTGATTCTTATAAATGTCGTTCGTCCATTTCCGCCCGTTCATGAACTGCTCGATGGCATTTTCCATATCCTTGAAAATGCCGGCGTCCGAAGTCTGGATCTGCGAGGCGTTGATGCTCACCGAACATTTCAGCTCCTGGGCCGCAGCCGCGAACGGAAGCGCGAACATCATTAAAAGAAAAATTCTACGCATGTATTTTTTCCAGTATGGCGCCGACGATGTCGACGGCGACCTTTTCTTTGCTTTTAAGCTCGAATGTTCTTGGTTTCCCTTTTCCGTCGAGGATGGTCACCTTATTGGTATCGTGTCCGAATCCGGCACCG
>DASVOT010000238.1:0-2179 GCA_036383235.1 Chryseosolibacter sp. | reverse complement strand
GACCGGTAAAGCACAAAAAGGATTATCCGACGGCGATGTACAATCCGTGGGACCTGCGCTACCGCGGCGGGCTGTCGCGGGAGATGCGGGAAGCGAACCCGATCGCCGATCGCTGTTACGCCTTCAGCGAGGCAACGCAGCATTTCTTCGTGAAAGACCACGAACATCCTTACATCCAGGAAAATCCTTTCGACTGGATCCGCGGGTATCAGGAAGGCGGGAAGTCTTTGCTTTGGGCACGGCAGGTTCAGCGGTGGAGTCATTTTGATTTCGAAGCTCCCCTGCGCGACGGATACGCGGTCGACTGGCCCATCCGTTACCCCGACCTGGCGCCGTGGTATTCGCACGTGGAGAAATTTATCGGCGTTGCCGGAAATCGCGACGGTTTGGAAACACTTCCCGACTGCGAGTCGCTTCCGGCGTTTGAAATGAACTGCGTGGAGGAGCACATTCAGCGGGCGATAAAAGATGGTTTCCAGGACCGCACGCCCGTGATCGGCCGCTGTGCTCACCTGACTCAGCCCCAACAGATTCACCTCGACCAGGGCAGGGGACAGTGTATGGCCCGCACGTTGTGTGAGCGCGGTTGTCCCTACGGCGGTTATTTCAGTTCGAATTCATCCACGCTGCCGTGGGCGGAGAAAACGGGCAACCTCACCATCCGCACGGATTCCGTTGTTCATTCCATCATTTACGACGAGAAGAAAAAGAAAGCTGTGGGCGTCAGGGTGCTCGACGCGCACACGCGCGAAGAGCGTGAGTTTTTTGCGCGGATGATCTTCGTGAACGCTGCGACGCTGAATACGAATCTCATTTTATTGAATTCGACTTCTTCGCGGTTTCCGGAAGGACTTGGAAACGATCACGGCCTGTTGGGCCGATATGTAGCCTTCCACAATTACAGGGGTACGCTTACCGCTACCATCGACGGGTTCGAAGACAAATATTACTACGGCAGGCGGCCATGTGCGGTGATGATGCCTTCGTACCGGAACGTCCGCCGGCAGGAAATGGATTTCAAGCGTGGGTACATGGTATTCTATAGTGCCACGCGGCAAGGGTGGAACCGGGCTGAAGGTCGTGGCCTGCTCGGCGCAGCGTTAAAGGAAAAAGTGAGTACGCCCGGCGGTTGGAGTGTGTTCATGATGATGCAGGGCGAAACCATTCCCAGGAAGGAGAACCACGTGCGCCTCAGCCGGGAAGAGAAGGATCCGTATGGAATTCCGCAGCTCATCACATCGGTGGGCTACGACGAAAACGACGACCTGATCGTCGCCGATTTTCTGAAGACCGGCGCCGAGATGCTGGAGAAGGCGGGATGCAAGAACGTCCACGCGCACGACAGCAAGCAAGCGCCGGGCCTTGACATTCACGAAATGGGAGGTGTGCGGATGGGCAGGGACCCGCGTACGTCGCTGCTCAATGGATGGAACCAGATGCACCTGTGTAAGAATGTTTTTGTGACGGACGGCGCGTGCATGACCTCGACCGGCAACCAGAATCCCTCCCTCACGTTTATGGCCATCACTGCACGCGCAGCCAATTACGCCGTGGAGCAATTAAAGAATGGATCGATCTGATGGAGGGGGACAAAATTCACACGACTGTCAGATGGTCTTCACCCCTGCAACCTCTTTCAATCCGTGCCGTCTTCTCCATACACGGATCTGAGTTCCTTTCCGGTGCCAGAAGCGGAGCGCAGCGGGGTCGAATTTCCATCGCACCAGGAGCGTCCTCAAAGGATTGAACAGCATGTAGCTCAACCGTTTTCCCTGCGGAAATGAATAGATCATGTACTCTGACCGGATCAGCATAGCCGTGAGTTCCTTTGCTGCGTAATCCTTTTCGTTTCTGAGACGCTCCATGTAGATGGGATGAGGCCCGACATCCTGATAGTTTTTTTCATTCCAAAGGAACTTCAAGCCCGTCAGCGCGGGAACAATATCGAACTTCAGGCCGGCGAACTGGGCCCGCCTGAAGAAATCGACCCTTGGATATGAATAGGTCTCATGGATGTCTTTCCAGTATCCGATCGTGCTGATAATGGATCGTTTGTGAACAACTGCCGTCGCTTCCGGTGGAATCGGCAGCGAAGGGAGAAGGGGAATGTCTGGTCTTGAGACCGTGAAGGAGTACACCCATTGAATTACGGAAAATACAATGTCTGCATCGGTTTTTT
>DASVOT010000237.1:0-2992 GCA_036383235.1 Chryseosolibacter sp. | reverse complement strand
ACCGATGAAGCCTCGCAAATCGCGGGATCCATGGGTATGCTCGCCTCTGCCTCCGTCGGCGACCGGGTCGGATTATATGAGCCCATCCACGGCAGCGCGCACGACATCACCGGAAAAGGAATAGCCAATCCGTTGGCCTCCATTCTCTCCGCCGCCCTGCTGCTGGATATTTCGTTCGGTTTCAAGGAAGAAGCCGGTACCATTATCAAAGCGGTTGAGAAAACACTGAAGGAAGGATACCGAACCAGGGACATCGCCGACGCAAATACGCCGCACGAAAAAATCCTGGGAACAGAAGTGATGGGAAATGTCATCTGCAACCAGGTGAGAATGGTTGCGACGATCGTCATCAATAACTAAATCTCCTCATTCATAACAAACGAACCATGAGCCAAAAAATTGAGATCTTCGACACCACGTTGCGGGATGGAGAACAGGTGCCGGGGTGCCAGCTGTCAACCGAGGAAAAGGTGGTGATCGCACGGGAGCTTGAAGGACTGGGAGTAGATATCATCGAAGCGGGTTTTCCGATTTCCAGCCCCGGAGATTTTCTGTCAGTGATTGAAATATCAAAGGCCGTTAAGGAGACGAAAGTCTGCGCGCTCACCCGCTCTAAAAAAGACGATATCGACGTGGCGGCTGAAGCGTTGCGATATGCCAAACGTCCACGCATCCACACCGGAATAGGTTCTTCCGATATCCATATCAAACATAAATTCAATTCCACGCGCGAAAAGGTCCTTGAACAGGGCGTGTGGGCCGTGAAGTACGCAAAGGCCAAAGGCGTGGAAGTCGAATTCTTCGCCGAAGATGCCGGCCGCGCGGACCTGGGCTTCCTTGCGCAAATGGTCGAAGCCGTGATCGAGGCCGGCGCGGATGTCGTGAACATACCCGATACCACAGGGTATTGCCTGCCTCATCTTTACGGGAAAAGAATCCTGTACCTCTTTGAAAATGTCAGAAACATTCACAAGGCCACCATCTCCGTGCATTGCCACAACGACCTGGGAATGGCAACGGCAAACACGATCTCAGGATTGATTAATGGAGCGCGCCAGGCCGAGGTTACCATCAACGGAATCGGCGAACGGGCAGGCAACACCTCGCTGGAGGAAGTGGCCATGATCATCAAGACCCACAAAGACCTTGACCTCCATACGAACATCCGCTCCGAGAAAATTTACGAGATCAGTAAAATGGTTTCCGAGATGATGCGGATGCCGGTGCAACCGAACAAAGCCATCGTGGGCGCCAACGCCTTTGCGCATTCGTCGGGCATTCACCAGGATGGTTTCCTGAAAAACTCGGAGAATTATGAGATCATCAACCCCGACGATGTGGGCGTGCCGTGCTCCTCTATCGTATTGACCGCGCGAAGCGGACGGGCAGCGCTGAAACACAGGCTGGAGCTTCTGGGATATCAACCCGGCAAAGCCGAGCTCGACCAGATCTACCAGCAGTTCGTGATCCTCGCCGACGAGAAAAAGAAGGTTGAGAATGAGGACCTGATCGCGCTGATGGGCCAGATGCCTGTATTCACCAAATAGTTTTCGCAGAATTGTGTAAGTTGCGGCGATCGGGGATGGCGGCGCATTCGTCTGTCTCCCTGCCAACGCGTTGCAACATGAAACTTATACCAATCTCCTTTTTTATCAGCTGCCTTCTTCTCGCCGGCGGCTGTGGCCAAAAATCAAAAGATCATCATGAACATGATGAGATGACGGAGAACAGCCCGAACCAGGCCCTTTACGACCAGGTGATGGAGGTTCACGACGAGGTGATGCCAAAGATGAACGACCTCTACCAGGCGAAGACCAAATTGACCGCGCGCCTGAAAGAAAGCCCCGGGCTCAGCCCGGAGGAAAAGAAAGCAATTCAGGGTAAGATCTCGCGCCTGGATTCCGCCAATGAGAGTATGATGGTATGGATGAGGCAATTCGACCCAATCCCCGACAGCCTCGGCGAAGAAAAAGCGAAGGCATACCTGGAGGCGGAGCTGGTGAAGGTTAATCAGGTCAAAGAAAAAATTCTCGATGCGCTGAAAGACGCAGAAACGGGCAATTGATTTCCCTTCTTGTTTCTTACCATTCGAAATAATAATCAGGAAGGTCGGCTCGTTATTTTTAGTAACCTGAATTAATTAAACCGATGCCCTCCCGGAAATTAAAATGGTGTACAGGTGTTATTATTCTCACGATGGCAGCCGCACCATGCCTTGCCTCACACCTTCGCTCAGTCGAGATCCAGGTAAAACGGCAAAATTGCTCCGCGTTCAAAGTTGAAATTGTCATCACGGCTTATTTGAACTCCCAATCGGCGGTAAACTTTGGGGGCCAAAATGATTACCTGCGATTTGGAGATGGCTTCTCCCATCTTATCCCGGAGACTGCCGCTGAAATTATCGATGCCAGCCTGCACATTAGTCGGGTAATCTACAAAACCGTTCACGAATACGCTGGCCCGGGTACCTATACAATTTCCTATAGTGAGTCCAATCGCAATTTTGGAATCTTGAACTTTGATGATTCCGGCAACACTACCTTCTATACGGAAACATCCATCTCGCTGCAAGGGGACAAATGTAATAATTCACCCATACTTTTGGTCCCTCCAATTGACCGCGCGTGCAGCGGAACGAGGTTCTTCCATAATCCCGGCGCATTTGATGCCGATGGAGACAGCCTCTCGTACGAGTTGGTGACTCCCCTCAAAGGTCCGGGGTCGCCTGTTATGAATTACCGGTTCCCGGATGATCCGGCATTCTATTCTGGGGCGGGCCTTTCATACGCCCAAGGCAATGAAGAAAAAACCGGGCCGCCGGCTTTCGCCATCAATGCCATCGACGGTACGATCACCTGGGATGCCCCCGGCATGACCGGAGAATACAGCGTCGCCGTTAAAGTCAATGAATGGCAGTTCAATGCCTCGGACAGCACGTGGCATAAAACGGGATACGTGATCCGGGATATGCAGATAATCGTGGAGGCGTGCG
>DASVOT010000236.1:0-1726 GCA_036383235.1 Chryseosolibacter sp. | reverse complement strand
AATCAATCACCATCAGGCTTGCAGATCTCATCGTGGAAGATCAGGACAGTCCATATCCGTCGGGCTTCACGTTGAGCATTCTCGCAGGTCAGAATTATTCGGCTTCCAACGCAACGGTCACGCCGGTGGCCGACTTTTTTGGGAAGCTGACAATTCCCCTCACCGTTAGCGATGGCGCCAACACCAGTAAACCGTTTGATCTGTCAGTCAGCGTCACGCCTGTAAACGACGCTCCCCGCATCGTTAACCTTGAAACGACTCCCATTCCGTACCCGGGAGAGACAGCCGTGACGGAAACGTTGACGGTCAAAGAGGTAGACCAGGACAGCATCGTGTTCGCAGAAGTTGGCATCCGGCCCGAAGGTTACCAAATGAATGTTGACAAGCTTGTTTATACCCCGACGGGAAATCCGAAGATCCGCGGCGTATTCGACCCGAACACGGGCGTGATGACGCTTCTCGGCGAGGCCTCACCCGATAGCTATACGCAGGCTATCAGGTCAGTCGATTACCAGGGGCCGGCAGAAGGGCGGGACATTAAGAAAGTTATTTTCATCCATGTCAGCGACGGTGTTTCCGACAGCGAGACCGTTGAGAGAAACCTCGTGTCGGGAAAGGCCAGTGTGGCCCTGGATATCCCCACCGGATTTACGCCCAATGGCGACCTTGCGAATGATACCTGGAAGATCATTCCTTTGAAGAGCGAAGAAGAGTTCGGCAGCGCTCGTGTCACGGTCTACAATAAGGCAGGCGCTGTCGTCTATCAAGCCACAGGTTTTGAAAAGGAATGGGACGGGCGGCTAAACGGAGAATTGCTTCCTGCCGATACGTACTTTTACACAATTGACCTGAAGCAGAACGCGCCCGCAGGTTACCTGAGGGGGTTAGTGACGATCCTGCGCTAACGCTCAATGGCCGGGCATCCCCTGCCTTCAATAAATCTTGCGGGGCCTCGTCTTTCGTTCGCTTGCCTCCAACCCGCAAGTAAGCCAGCGAATCGCTGCACGGCATTTTCTCTCGACGTCCGAACAAGCCAGGCGTCTTTCCAGGCAAATGCACCTCTCAAGGAAAACCGGGCGGTTTTCCACTGCTTATTCGTAAATTTCACATTCAAATGAGAGAATGAAATGAGATTTTTAATGGCTTTTGACGGATCGGCGGGCGGGGAGAGATGTTGCCGGGTGGCGTACGCCCTTGTGGTATTGCTGATTGTGTGCAGTTGCAACTCCCGAACGCAGCATGCAGATACCATTTTGTCGAATGGAAAGGTCGTCACCGTGGACGGAGATTTCACCATTGCCCAGGCGCTCGCCATTAAGAATGGCAGGATCCTCGCGGTGGGAGACGATCAACGCATTCTTGATCTGAAAGGAGATTCTACGATGCTGATCGATCTTGAAGGACGCACCGTCATCCCCGGACTCAACGAAGGACATGCCCATCCCATCGCGGCCTCTCAAAGCGAATTGTCCGAGCCCATCCCTGACGTGCGCACGATTGCCGAACTGTTGCAATGGATTGCGCATGAGGCCAGTGTAAAAAAGAAAGGCGAGTGGATCGTGCATCCCAAATTTTTCATCACGCGCCTATCCGATATGCGCCAAATGACCATGGAAGAGCTCGATGCCGTCGCGCCGGACAACCCGGTTTTTTTGAATGGCAGCTATGGTGGACTGATCAACTCCAAGGCAATTGAGGTTTCCGACCTGCGGCATTCAAAACATCC
>DASVOT010000235.1:0-1767 GCA_036383235.1 Chryseosolibacter sp. | reverse complement strand
CCGTATCGCCACTCACGAAGTTTGAGCCCACTTTGCTCTTCAACAACTCTCGTTCGCCCGGCGTTGTCTCAAAGTGGTTCGTCGCCCACGCCGCCACGTCGCCCCAGTTGGCGAAGTCGGTGATCATCACGTACTGATTTCCGTCATACCAATCGGGAAGGTTGTCATCCAGGATCAGTCCATTCACGTGATTAAAGGTCCAGGTATATTCTTTATTACCTCCGGCGTCCTTTATCAACGGTTTCGCATCCGCATTCCGGTACTCGAAATTCAGAGGGAGCGAAGGCGGGACGACAAGACGTTGGAACAACTTCTCATAGGGCAAGCTGAAATTGAAGTATATTTTTTTCGAAAAGTGGCCATTGAAAACCGGGTTATATCCTTTCCGGGTATAGGCGTATTCGATTACATCGTTCACCCTGATATCCTTCAAATTAATCACTGCTGTCAGCGAGCCGTCGTACAGGTAACGGTCCATACTCTGCTCGCGCTGGATGGGCCTGATATCCTCCGGCAACTGGTTGATTACTTTACCGTCGCGGTGAACGCTGACATGGTGGAGGATCAGCTTCTGGTAAGCCGGATCATAGTCGAACGTAAGGTCTGACATTCCCTGAACACCCTCGCTCGTCAACACCTTGTAAACGTAATGCTGATAAACTTCCTGGGTGACCGCGTTTTCCTGTTCGTCTATGAGGAGGTAATAATACCCTTCTTCCTGCCCGGCAGGTGGGTTGGCATCGCTGTCAAACCGCAGGGGGTTCACCCAGTCAGGCGCTTTCTGAATGACGATCTTTGATCCTTGCGGAGAAGCGGTGCCGGGCAGGAACAGGAGAACGGCAAGTGGTATCGCCAGGATGTGAAATTTCATAGAGGGCTTGTTCAGGTATCCTTCAAATATATCGAATTGGACGGCTTATCAGGTTAAGAAAAGAACGAAAATCTTACGCGGCTCCCGGCACCGGAGCAGAACACCAACTCTTTCTCCAACCCGGGTTGATCGGATTGCTATTCCGGTTTGATACGATGGTCTTGATAATGGAAGAAATAAATATTAACTTCATCAGTATCAAACCATAACCCCGACCATTATGAACACCAAAGTCCTGATCGCGACACTGGCTGCTGCGGTGGCTGCATTCCTTTTTGGCTGGCTTGTATTTGGTATCCTGCTTGCCGATTTCTACGCTTCGAATTCTCCCGTGTATGAAGGCCTGATGAAAGATCCGCCTAATCTTTTGTTCATTTTCTTCTCCAACGTGGTCAATGCATTTCTGATCGCGTACATTTTTAACAGGTGGGCTGGGATCAAGACAGCCATCGATGGCGCGCAGGCGGGATTTATTATTGTTGCGCTCATGGCTTTGGGATACGATCTCATGATGTATGCTACCATGAACATGCTCACTCCTGTTGTATTTGTCGTCGATGTTGTCGGAAGCGGTGCCTTCGGGGCAGTCATCGGCGCGGTAGCAGGTTTCGTCCTGGGGTCGGGTAAAAGGGTTGCCTCAGCGTAAGGGATACCAAGCTTGCGGTATCGCTTCGTCTCTATCGGTTGGTTGGCGTCAGGCCGGCTAGACCGTATCGAACAATCAAAAAAACCATTCTTCGGCATGGCGGAAAGTGTTTCCGCCATGCCTATCTTTGCCGGATGCACCTGTTAAAAATTATCGCCTGGATTGTAATTGTCGTTTATTTTCTCGTGGTGCTGCTCCTTTACGTCTTTCAGGCGAAGCTTATTTTTTACCCGGGCGTCCTTACAGCAGA
>DASVOT010000234.1:0-1767 GCA_036383235.1 Chryseosolibacter sp. | reverse complement strand
TGATAAACGCGTTCGTGGCGCGCGTCCGGTCCTGCACACTCACCCAATTCCAGATGCCCTGCTCGTCGCGATAGGTCATGTCACCCAGCGACTCCACTGACAACGCTTTCGGCTCGGGCACGGAAACGAATGCTTTTCCGTCCATGAGATTAATCGAGAATCGGTTATTCAGATCGAATCCCACTTTGGCATCGAACGTGCCCGTGATGAAGATTTTCTTGGTGCTTCCCAGCCACGAATTTTCCCAGACGTAGCGATGCTCAAAACGTTGTGACAACACCGCCAGCTCGAGAACCGGAGTTTGCTGGTTGAGAACGATCGTATTGTTGACCTTGATCTCGGGTGTGAACTGAAACGCTTTGCGGAAATCTTCACCGAGCGCTTTCGCCCCCTCGTAACTGCGCTTTGCCAGCTGGGTGGGAATGGTCACCAGCAGGACATAACCGGCAATTGTCGAGACAATGACCAATCCGATTAATAGCTTAAGGTTGCGAGCCATACATCTTGATATCTCCTTCCAGCTTTTCCATCAAGGGGTGTACCCGTGGAACGCGCGGGCCAAAAGTAGCATGAATTGAATGGATAAAGATACGTTTTACGCGGCGGAAACCCGCGACCGGGTCGGAGCCCTTAATTATTTCCCACAAGGACAAAGCCGCCCCATAGGGCAGGATTCGTGACAACCTTTAACTGGTCCATCTGCGCCTTCTTTAAGGACGTATTCAGGGGGTTTCCGAGGGCCAGGTATTGATAGAACCTGATCATCAGGTCGCGGGTGGCTTCGTCATCCACTTTCCATAAGCTGATCAGCACATTCCGCGCGCCGGCCTGCATGAAAGATCGCTGAAGGCCGAACACTCCCTCGCCGTTCTCGATCTTCCCCAATCCGGTTTCACAGGCGGAAAGCACAACGAGCCGGGTATTGGCAAGGTCCAGGTTCATCACCTCATAGGCCGTAACGACCCCATCGTTTTGGAGCGGTCCCGAACGGTTCTCGACGCTGGTGTTGGCGCCGGTCAATACAATGCCTGATTGGAAAAGAAATTCCTTCTTCGCCTCGCTGTTGAGGGCTACGACATCGGATGAAAAAAATCCATGTGACGCGATGTGTAGCACGGAGGGCGAACGCAGGCGCTTGAGATTTGCTTCCGTTGCGCTCGCTTCCAGGTACAAGGTTGTCTGCCACGAATGCGCCTTCAACAATTTGTCGATGGCCCTGATCTCCTCCGCCGTTCCGGGGAGCGCGCCAAAATGATTGACGGTCACTGAGCGTTCGCGCGGCCCGTTCGGGTCCGCGTCAAAAACAGGGTCGCCTATTAGTATCGCATTGTGACTCATATCGCTCGCCGGCGCCTTCTTCTCGAGCACCTGGATCGGGTTTAGCAGATAGACGATGTCATATGTTTCGAGCAGGTATCTTTTCGTTTTCGGCTCGCGCAGGGTGTTCAGATTTATTTTATGATAGACTCCATCGGCGGAGAAGTAGATCCTGGTCTTTCCCTTCAGTGTTTTTTTCAGGGGTTCCCAGAAAATGTGGAATGACAACGGATCCTCCACATTGTACTTCAGAGCATTTTTATAATACACAAAGCAGCGGGTTTCCAGGTTGTTCCCGTCTTTGAAAAGTATGAGCTCTGGTTTCTCCTTGGTTTCTTTTGTGAGAACGATCGCCGCATAATAGACGCTGTCGGCAAATCCAAAAAAATCTTTTTTGCGCGCCTTCTGACGATCGTACTTTCTGAACCGCACCATTTCAACCACTGCTTC
>DASVOT010000233.1:0-1964 GCA_036383235.1 Chryseosolibacter sp. | reverse complement strand
TGAAGCGTTGGTGCCAGACCCCGCCAGGGCCAGAGCACAATTGAAACTCCTGTGGATCTCCTGCGGCGACAAGGATGGCCTGATCTCGTTCAGCAAACGCACCCATGATTCCCTCAGGCAGCATCAGGTGCCGCATATCTACTATATCGAGCCCGGCGTACACGATTTCAAAGTATGGAAGAACGGTTTGTTCATGTTTTCGCAATTGCTTTTCAAACCCGTTGATCCATCAGCATTCACCAAATACGGCTATGTCGGTGAGCCAGCCACCACCAACGTGCCAAACGCGCCATATCCTCAGATCCTCCCGGATAATCGTGTAATATTTCAAATCAAAGCTCCGGACGCTCAGAAGGTACAGGTTGACCTGGGCAAGAAATACGATATGGCAAAAGATACGGCGGGCATATGGCGGGTTACAACGGAACCCATAGTTGCCGGATTCCACTATTATTCTTTGTTGATAGACGGTGTACCGGTTGCCGATCCCGCCAGCCAGAGTTTTTATGGTATGGGACGCATGGCCAGCGGCATCGACATCCCCGAGGAAGGCGCGGATTATTACTCTCCCAGAAATGTTCCGCATGGTCAGGTGCGGACCGTGAATTATTATTCGGACATCACCCGGTCCTGCAGGCGGGCATTTGTTTATACGCCCCCTGGCTATGATGAAAATACTGATAAAAGATTTCCGGTTTTGTATCTGCAGCACGGTGCGGGAGAAGATGAAACCGGATGGTACAACCAGGGGAAGGTCGATTTCATTTTGGACAACCTCATTGCGGAAGGGAAAGCTGTACCGATGCTCGTTGTCATGGACAGGGGGTATGCAACGGATCCTTCGCGACGTCCCAACACGCGCGAAACCGGTTTCCGGGCGGCGATGGCGAACAATGCCTTCGGCGATGTTCTCGTGAAAGAGGTGATCCCGATGATAGACGCGAATTTCCGGACCCTGGCTGACCGGGATCACCGGGCAATGGCGGGATTGTCGATGGGAGGGTTTCAGACCTTTCAGATTACCATGACAAACACCGACAAATTTTCGTATGCGGGAGGCTTTAGCGGCGCAGCTTTCCTCCAGCCTGAAACGGATTTCAAGACGCTGTACAACGGTGTGTGGGCCGACCCGGATGCTTTCAATGCGAAAATGAAACTCGTTTATCTCAGTATCGGCACCAAAGAGCCAGAGAGAATGTACGAGAGCGTTAACAGTTTTCATTTGAACCTTGAAAAGACCGGAATCAGGCATGTCTATTACGAGTCTCCCGGCACTTCGCATGAATGGCAGACATGGAGGAGGTCTCTTCATCAGTTCGCGGGCTTGATCTTCAAAGACTGACCTGCATCGGCGCGATTCGCCTTCAGGTTCCGAATCAATTTTATTTCAACACCAAGGCGTAAATCAACGCTCCGTGTGAACGCCGGATGTCGGGCCGAAATCGCTATCTTGCAAGTCAGCGGCGCCGGACCGGCCTGACTGGCAAGGTATCGGGCGCGTATAAATCCTTTTCATGTAACAATTTATACACATCAATGAAACAGCAGATTCTCATTTTTCTGATCACTATTCTTTCAAGCATCAGCGCTTCGGGGAAGGTGGTCCTCCCTTCGGTATTTTCTGACAACATGGTCTTGCAGCAGCGATCCGATGTCGCCATCTGGGGATGGGCAAGCGCGGGTGAAACCCTGCGGATTGTCTGCAGCTGGAACAGCACCGATACCCTGAAGGTGAAGGCCGACAATACCGCTGCGTGGAGAACGACGATGAAAACCTTTGGGGCGGGCGGCCCATACACCATTGCTATTTTCGGAAGCAGTAATGTTCAGCTTCGCAATGTCATGCTTGGAGAAGTTTGGGTTTGCAGCGGACAGTCGAATATGGAATGGAGTGTGAACGCCGGCATCACGGTGAGCCAGGACGAGATTGACAAGGCGGACAACCCCAATATCCGGATCTTTCA
>DASVOT010000232.1:0-7309 GCA_036383235.1 Chryseosolibacter sp. | reverse complement strand
CATGGCCTGGGACAAGAGTTTCATTAACCCCGACATCGAATCGGTGGTGATGACCTACGGCTATATGCGCCACTATGAAAATCGCGTGCGCTGTGCGGTCAATACGCCTGACGTGAAAGGCAATTTTGCGCTGTGGCAGGGAGGAATGGAGCCCAACATCCCGGTAGGATCGCAGGAAGGGATTGCGGCCAGCATGAAGAAAGCTGTGGCAGGAGCGGAGCGGGAACAGCGCGAAGGCGCCAGCGGTAAATGGGTCGCGCACTGGAAAATGGTCCACATCGTACGACCCGTTTGGGAAAAAGCCGGCCAGCAGAATCAATTGGGAAGAAAATTTCCGCGATTGTCGTACGATCAGCAAGCCGCTGACGACCTCGTCCTCATCGAGCCGGCGCCCACTACCATTCGCGGAGCGCGCAATCTCCTCAGCGTGGCGATGCAATATGGCAACGCCTTCGGACAAGGGATGCAGGCCGCCGCCCTGAAACCCGCCGATTTTTTCGGGGACGACAACATCCTCTACCTGATGGAAGACATGGCCACCGGCGAAATCCGGCTGAGCATCCTCTGGGAATGGGTGCACAAACATGCAGTCCTCACCCACGACGACCGGGAAGCCCAAACAAAAGCCGGAGATGTCTTTTCCGACGCTTTGTTCCGGAAATTACTGGAAGAAGAATACGGCAAACTGCTCAAAGCCAGCAACAAGGATGTGTATGACCTGTCCAAGACAACAACTTTACCCATCTCCAAAGAGATCGTACAGGTATATGTGCTGAACAACACCAAGTTGCCATGGTTTATTGACCTGCTCAACATCAACCTGAACAACACCGACCTGAATCTCGCGAAGCAAAGGATTAAACTGTATCTTCAGACTTTTGAGAAGGAGGGAAGGCGCATCACAGAAAACCTGGATTTCCAGGCCTCCACAACGGGGTGACACGGCGGTGACGGAACGATATTCGTTGCGCCCGTGACCGGCGCCACCTTGATTTAATAACACAGCCTGCTATGAAAACCGATCATCCGCCCTACGTCAAACACCGCCTCTGGCCTTACAGGGTGTACTTGCTTTCAGTGGCACTTCTCCTGCTCGCCGCATTTCAGGGAGCGGCGCAGAAAAATAAGTCGATCGAGAACTTTGTGATCCTCTTTGCGGATGATCAGGGTTATGGCGATCTCGGCTGTTACGGACACCCCACTATCAGGACCCCGAACATCGACAGGATGGCTGCGGAGGGTCAGCGGTGGACGACGTTTTATACCGCGGAAAATGTCTGCACGCCCTCCCGAGCCGGCCTCCTCACGGGAAGGCTACCGATCAGGAACGGCATGTACAGCGATCACAGGCGCGTCTTGTTTCCGGATTCCGACGGCGGCCTGCCGGCCAGCGAAATTACACTTGCCGAGCTTCTGAAGAGCGCAGGCTATCGCACAGCCGCCATCGGGAAGTGGCACCTCGGACACTTGCCTCCCTATCTGCCAACCAGTAACGGATTCGACTCCTATTTTGGAATCCCCTATAGCAACGATATGGATCGGATCCCCTCGGTAACAGCACGCGAGGCGATCATGAACCCCAGGATCGAATACTTCCAGGTTCCGCTTATGCGCGACGAAGCGATCGTGGAACGGCCCGCGGATCAAACTACCATCACAAAACGATATACCGCCGATGCGGTCAGGATCATTTCTGAAAACAAAAGGAAGCCATTCTTCCTCTACCTGGCGTATTCCCTGCCGCATGTTCCCCTGTTTGCCTCACAGGATTTCAGGGGGAAAAGCAAACGGGGCCTCTACGGAGATGTTGTCGAAGAGATCGACTGGAGCGTGGGAGAGATCCTCAAAACTCTGAAAAAACAAAAGCTCGATAAAAAAACCCTTGTCGTCTTCACCTCCGACAACGGCCCCTGGGTGATCTGGGATGAGCATGGAGGCAGCGCCGGACCATTACATGGCGCCAAAGCCACGGGCTACGAGGGAGGCCAGCGGGTGCCGGCCATCTTCTGGGCGCCGGGCAACATAAAACCCGCCGTCATCACAGACATGGGAAGCACACTGGACCTTTTCCCCACCATCGCGAAGCTCGCCGGGGTGGCCATGCCCACGGACAGGATATACGACGGTTATGACCTCACCGGCGTCCTGTTGGGTGGCGGCGAATCGCCAAGAAAGGAAATGTTCTATTACCATGGCACGCGCATATTCGCTGCCCGCAAAGGGGATTTCAAACTTTACTTCTATGAGAATAATCCGGATGGCTATCCCGAACGCATGCGCAAGCTCGATACGCTGAGAATGTACAACCTTCAGCATGACCCCTCTGAGAAGTTTGACATTGCCCCGGGAAACGCCGGCGTCGCCGACGAAATCAAAGCGCTGGTCCGCCAGCACGAGGCCGGGGTCGTCCACGTTGACACCCAGATCGAAAAACGGATCGTAAACAAATAACGAATAAAACAGAGGTAGGAGGATGAAGATTGTTGTACTCGACGGCCATGCCCTGAACCCGGGGGACCTGTCCTGGGACGGAATCAAAAGCTTCGGAGAGCTCGTGGTGTATGAGCGAACGCCTGCGGATGAAGTCCTGCGGCGCGCGGCAGAGGCGGATGTCCTGTTTACCAACAAGACGCCCATCCGCGAAAGCGTCATCCGCCAGCTTCCGCATCTGAAATTCATCGGTGTGCTGGCCACAGGGTACAATATTGTCGACGTGGATGCCGCCCGCGCCAGACAGGTCGTGGTCAGCAACATCCCCGCATACGGTAGCTACTCCGTTGCGCAGCTCACGTTTGCGCTGCTGCTGGAGCTGTGCCACCGCGTCCAGCGCCACAGCGATTCGGTACACGAAGGAAGGTGGGCAGCCTCCAAAGACTGGTGCTATTGGGATTACCCGCTCACCGAGCTCGCCGGGAAAACCATGGGCATCCTCGGTTTCGGAAACATCGGCCAGAAAGTGGGCCGTATGGCAATGGCATTCGGCATGAACGTGCTCGCTGCCGGACGATCGAAAAGCGGTCCGCTGCCCGGCCTCGATTTTAAATGGGCCGAAGTCGGCGAGCTTCTCCGGCAATCTGACGTTGTATCCATCCATTGTCCGCTTACCCGCGAAACAGAGAGGCTGATCGATTCAAGGGCGCTGGCAACCATGAAACCCTCGGCCTTTCTTCTGAACACCTCGAGAGGCCCGATCATCGCGGACGACGACCTTGCCGATGCGCTTAACAGGGGTGTGATCGCCGGCGCCGGCATCGATGTGCTCTCGGAAGAACCGCCGAAAAAAAACAACCCGCTCTTTACCGCGAAAAACTGTATCATCACACCGCACATTGCCTGGGCGACAAAGGAGGCGCGAACAAGGCTTATGCAAATGGCTGTTGAAAACCTTAGTGCATTCAAACAAGGCAGCCCCATAAATGTTGTCGGCTAGCGATCCCGGATTCCTTTCCATCCGGTAGGAAACAAGCCGGTGTCCTCGTAAATTCACATCAATGAAACAGATATTTGTCCTGTCCGTATTTTTGGCTTCATCGTCGCTGCTCTTTGCCCAGCAGGGAGCTACCATTTACAAAACCTATTGCGCAGGCTGCCACGGCAGCCAGATGCAGGGCAACACCGCCGCGAAACTCATCAAGACCGACTGGCAATACGGTCGGGGGAAAGGCGCGATGGTCAGGAACATACGCTTTGGTATCCCGAACACGGAGATGGTCGCCTGGGGAACCGTCCTGAAAGACGAGGAGATCAGCGCAGTGGCAGATTACATCATCGCCTCGCAGGAAATGCCGCCCAACGCCATGCGACCGGTTCCGCCGCGCGTGACGACAAAAGATTATGTGCTCAAAGTTGAAACGCTCGTCGCCTCCGGTATCAGCACACCATGGGGTATCGAGTTTGTCGACGCTCACCGCGCGCTCATCAGCGAGCGATCCGGAGGCATCCGCTGGATGGTGGATGGCAAGCTCGATCCGGAACCGGTTAAAGGCCTCCCCGAAACTTATTCGCAAAACACAACCGGAGGCTATATGGATATCGCCCTCGATCCGGACTTTCGGAAAAATGGATGGGTGTATCTCGCGTTCAGCCAGACCTACGACAATCCCGCTGACAAGAATGCGAGGGGCATGACCCGGATTGTGCGCGGCAAAATCAAAGGTCATCAATGGATGAATGAGCAGACCTTGTTCGAGGTGCCTGACTCCTTAAAAATCCCCGGAGGCAACCGATGGGGATGCAGGTTTCTCTTTGATAAAAAGGGCTACCTGTACTTTACAATCGGGGACATGGCCCGTGCAATGGATTCGCAGGATCCGGGCAAACCATCGGGCAAGACCTATCGGATTTACCCGGACGGATCCATACCGAAAGACAACCCCTTCATTGCAACCAAGGGCGCCCTCGCGGCAGTCTACACAATCGGAAACCGGAATGTCCAGGGGATGGCATTGCATCCGGTCACCGGAGAGATATGGGCCACTGAGCATGGGCCAATGGGCGGAGACGAACTGAACATCCTTAAGAAAGGCGCAAACTATGGATGGCCGATTGTAACGTTTGGAGTCGACTACAGCGGTGAGATCGTGTCAGACAAGACCGCTATGCCAGGCATGGAACCTCCCATCCTGCAGTGGACACCCTCCATTGCCGTGTGCCCGGCTGAGTTTGTAACGGGCAAGCTGTTTTCCAAATGGTCAGGGAATCTTCTTGTCGGAGCGCTTGCCTTTGAAGAAATCAGGAGACTCGTTATTGACAAAGATAAAGTGACGGAGCAGGAAATGATCCTGAAAGGAGTAGGGCGGGTCAGGGACCTGAAAACAGGACCTGACGGCGCGCTATACGTACTGCTCAATAGCCCGGACATGGTGCTCCGGATCTCGCCGGAGAAGGCCCTTTGATCGGGATCATCCTGTCTTTGAATTGCCGTGACCGGCGTCGTTATTGTCCGCCGGATGTCTCGCCTCCTTCTTGCGGTTCCTCCCCGGCAGGATTATCGATTTCGCTCTGATGCCTGATATAACCGCCGAGATACCCCGTCCGCACAGCCATGCTGAAACTGGCAAGTGAAATGATAAACGCGGCGATTGCCACCGTTCGTTCCGATGCTGACTTCCTTTGGATCAGGAACATTCCTGCGATGGACACAACGGCGGTGGCGATCAACGATACAAGGGTGAATATTGCGGATTCCTCGTGCTCCTCGATGTTGTCTTTGGAAACGCCCGTAATGTGCTCGACCGATTCCTCTGCCGGCTCGCCCGTGAGATACGCAACGGTGCCACCCAGCGCCGCCACGATGAAAATAAAATACGCCGCCATTTTTGTGGAGTCGCTATTGGCCCAGATGCCGTACGCCAGAACAAGTGCGCCCAGGATGGAACCGAAGATCGGCAGGTGCGTCACGAGCAAATGAATGTGAGTTGGGTTCATATGTATAAGTTTTAATGCAAGCTCGCTCTAATTTCACGCCTCTGAAATGATGTTCGTCAGCGTCAGCCGTGACCATCGGCGTCAACTTCATCCCAACACGCCGAGGGGCCAAATATCGCACAGAAATTGATTTTAAAAAGACTTTCCGGCACCTTTTCGCTGGACTTCACCCAACACCCGAGCAAGGGAAAAATGTTTGTTTGATTATATTTACCTGCGCCACCAACGCACGAGTACCATGGAGCACCCCTTATTCTTCGATTCTTCCGCGCTGTGCATCTGCCTGGCAGGGTTATTTTCGGCATCCTGTCAGTCAGGCAAGCCGGAAAACCGGCAAACAGCAGCTGACTCCCTTAAGACTGATTCCGCCATTATGAATTCGCAGCCTCTTGTCACTGATATTTACACCGCAGATCCGGCTGCTCATGTGTTTGAAAACCGGATCTACATCTATCCCTCTCATGATATAGACACGGGTACCCCGGCCAGCGCTTCCGGCGACCATTTTGATATGCGCGATTACCACGTCCTCTCGATGAGCAGCGTTCCGGGAGAAGTCACGGATCACGGTGTGGCCATCGATCTGAAAGACATACCCTGGGCAGCAAGACAGTTATGGGCCCCCGATGCGGCGGAGAAAAATGGAACTTACTATTTGTATTTCCCGGCGAAGGACAAACAAGACGCCTTCCGGATTGGGGTGGGAACCAGCAAATCACCGGCAGGACCATTCACGGCGGAACCCGAGCCGATTCCGGGAAGCTACAGCATTGACCCTGCCGTGTTCAGGGATACGGATGGAACCTACTACATGTATTTTGGAGGTATCTGGGGCGGGCAACTGCAGCGGTGGACGAACGGAAAATACGACCCCAACGGCCCTGACACAGACCTTCGAAAAGACGATGCGCCTGCCATTGGGCCGAGGGTTGCAAAGATGACCAATGACATGCTGAGCTTCGCTGAACCGGTCCGCGAAATTCAGATCCTTGACAACCAGGGCAAGCCGCTCATCGCCGGGGACCACGCTCGCAGGTTCTTCGAAGCCTCCTGGATGCACCGGTACAATGGAAAATATTACTTCTCCTATTCGACGGGAGATACCCATTTCATCTGCTATGCCATCGGCGACAGCCCATACGGGCCGTTCACATGGAAGGGTGTCATACTAAACCCGGTTATCGGATGGACCAATCATCACTCCATTGTTGAATTCCGCGGCAAGTGGTATTTGTTTTATCATGACAGCACGCTGTCAGGAGGAAAGACACACCTGAGGTGTGTGAAAGTCACCGAGCTGACCTACAACGCTGACGGAACCATCCAAACGATAGAACCTTATCCCCAGCCCTAGATGCCGCAACCGCGCGGCCGTCAGTCGAAGAGATTGAGCTCGCCGGTCATGTATAGTATGGCCTTGCCACCGATAAGGCACCTTGCACCTTTGTTAAAACAAATCAATTCTCCGCCCCGTCTCGACAACTGCCTGGCGGTCATTTCATCTTTACCAAGTTTCTCAGACCACAGCGGGATGAGAGAGGTGTGGGCTGATCCTGTTACAGGGTCCTCATCCACGCCCGACTGGGGCGCGAAGAACCGGGATACAAAATCGACCATCACACCCTCCGCGGTAACAATTAATCCTCTTCCGGGCAAACGTGCTATTGCTCCGAAATCCGGAAGCAGATTTTGCACCGCCTCCTCGCTTTTGACAACCGCGAGGAAATCGGTTTTTCCTTTATAGACTTCCGATGGTTCCAGGCCAATGCATCGTGCGATAGGGGCGGTATCCAGGATCCTTTCTAATGTATCGCTTGGGAAATCCAGAAATAAAATGTCACCCTTCTGATACACCCGTAGGTCGCCGCTCCTTGGAGATTTA
>DASVOT010000231.1:0-2306 GCA_036383235.1 Chryseosolibacter sp. | reverse complement strand
CGCCGCGAAGAAATCCGGAAATACTCGAGGCGGACCTGGCACCCATGATGCTCGAGCTGAGTCAGTGGGGTGTCCGCGACATCCATTCACTCACCTGGATCACACCGCCTCCGCCGGGCGCCGTCAGCCAGGCCCTGCAGTTGCTGAATGAGCTGGGGGCGGTGAGTGACACGACCATCACGGAAAAAGGGCGACAAATGCTCAGGCTCCCGACGCACCCGCGCCTGGCGCACATGCTCCTCGAAGCAGAGAACACCGGCGGAAGAGATTCCGCCCTGGCCCTGGCATCTGATATCGCGGCGGTCCTGGAGGAACGCGATCCCCTGCCGAAAAACTCCGGCGCTGACCTTTCCCTCAGGATCGAATCGCTGCGGCGATGGCGGAGAGGGGAGAGGGGCGGACCTGAAAAAACCTCCCTCGAGCGGATCGAGAGGCTTGCCCAGTCTTGGCGACAACTTTTGAAGATACCCGCCAACAACCAAGCCGTTTCAGATACCGAGGTCGGCAAGTGGGTTATGCAGGCATATCCCGAACGCATAGCCCGGCAGACCGAACCTCACAGCGAACGCTACAAGATGACGAATGGACGCACCGCCAGGCTGCCGGCGCACGACCCCCTTCAACGCGAGCCCTGGCTGGCAGTCGCGCAGCTGGATGCAGGCGCCAACGAAGGAAAAATATTTCTGGCAGCACCCCTGGACCCCGACGATGTCTTACCACTCGCCAAAGAAAACGAGACCGTTTCATGGGACGACGCCCGGGAAATGATCACCGGTTCCCTTGAAATGCGCGTGGGCAACCTCGTGCTGTCATCCAGGCCATTGAAACAGATCCCCGAAGAAATCCTGGCAAAAGAACTTTGCCGCGTGATCCGGGAGAAAGGGCTTTCTTTCGTCGGCTGGAGCGAGGACCAAATCAACTGGCAGACCAGGGTGCTGAGCCTCAGAAAATGGAGGCCGGAGGAAAACTGGCCGGATGTCACCGAAGAGAACCTCCTTGACACGCTCGAACATTGGCTCGGGCCTTTCCTGCATAACCTTTACAAACGCGCCGACCTCCAAAAACTGGATCTCAACTCTATATTATCATCGATCCTTCCCTGGGAGCTGAGCCAGGAACTCCACGTGCTCGCCCCTGCAAGGCTACAAGTTCCCAGCGGCTCCCTCGTGCGGCTAACCTATTTTTCCGACGGACGGCCGCCGGTGATGGAGGTCAGGCTTCAGGAAATGTTCGGCCTCCTGGAAACCCCCGCCGTAAACCAGGGAAGGAACAAAGTCATCCTGCACCTGCTGTCGCCCGGTTACAAACCGGTGCAGGTGACACAGGATCTGAAAAGTTTCTGGACCACTACCTACCAGGAAGTGCGTCGCGAATTGAGGGTACGATACCCGAAGCACTCCTGGCCGGAAGACCCCTGGACGGCGCAGCCCATAAGAGGCGCCAGAAAAAAAGATAACCGGTCGCCCGGCAAGTAACATTTCAAAGCGTTGATTCAGAAAATGGAAACTTTTGGAGACCAGGTTCTCGCGTTTTACCGGGGCCTCAAGATCACGGAAAAGCTGCCCAAAGGCATTGAGGTCATGAACCCTTATCAGGACAGGATCGCCTTTGAAATATGCAAAGCGTTCTACGGCAAATACTACCACGACAACTTGAGGCGGTTCCTTATTCTCGGAATCAATCCCGGGAGGTATGGCGCGGGAATAACCGGCGTACCCTTCACCGACCCTATAAAACTTGAGTCGGTGATAGGAATAAAAAATCCGCTGCCGAAAAAGCCGGAGCTCTCAGCTGACTTTATTCATTCAACGATCGCGGAATTCGGAGGCTATGAAGAGTTCTTCTCCCGTTTCTTCATCAACTCGGTCTCACCGCTCGGCTTCGTTCGCGGAGGGAAAAACCTGAATTATTACGACGATGCCCGGTTACAGAACGCCGCCGGCCCCTTTATCCGCCGGAGCATTGAAAGCCTCTTGCGCCTCAACATCGACAGGAACGTCGTCTTCTGCCTCGGCGAAGGTCAGAACGCCAGGTATCTCCGGACGATCAACGATCAATACCATTTCTTCGATCGGGTCATCGCACTCGCCCACCCGAGATTTATCATGCAGTACAAACGAAAACAACTGGCACAGTACCGTCGGGAATACGTGGAGAAATTAAGAAGCGTTCTTTGAATGTTGCCAGGGCGCTCAGATCAGCTCGAAAGCACTCTTGTAAAACCCTTCGTGCTGAACATACCCGAGAAGTTCCAGGTAAAACGGGTGGCAGCCAAGCGTGGCGCTGTCGCCGATCATGATCAGTTT
>DASVOT010000230.1:0-7069 GCA_036383235.1 Chryseosolibacter sp. | reverse complement strand
AATTTATTTTATCATCGGCCAGGTCTATCAAAAACTTGGATTCGAATCCGAAGCCTACAACTATTATAAAAAGTGCCTGGCGACAAACCCGGAATACGAAGTGGATTTCTACGCCCGCCTGTACATGGCGCAGGTAACCGAGATCTCGAGAAACCGCGACGTCAATGCGGCCCGAAAATCATTCAGAAAACTTCTCAAGGACTCCAAGAACAAGGAATTCAAAGACAAAATATACTATGAGATGGGCATCTTCGAGCTGAAGCAACACGACCTCGATGGCGCCATCCACTTCCTCAACCGCTCCGTGCGCAGCGGAAACAACAAGCGCATTCAGGGCGAAGCCTACCTTAAACTCGGTGAGATCTACTACGACACGCTGGGAAACTATGAGCTTTCACAGGCGTATTATGACAGCGCCATCACTGCCCTTCCGGCTGATTACGAAGGCTATGCTTCGATAAAGGCCAGACAGGAAATACTGAACGAGTTCGTGAAAAACCTCAAAACGGTTCAGTGGCAGGATAGCCTTCTCGAACTGGCAACACTTGATTCCGCTGCACTCCGGGCCAAAGTCGATTCAGCGGTCACCGCCGAAAGAAAGCTGGCAGAAATGAAGGCCGGAAAAAAGAAGAAACGCTCGAACCGCGTGGAGATCGAAAAAACGTCCGACAATATCTTCAACAATGAAACCAACGAAGTCTCCAGTGACTGGTACTTCGGAAATTCCGCCTCGATGGCCATCGGTCAGTCTGAATTCAAACGGGTATGGGGCGACATCAAGCTGGAAGACAACTGGCGGCGATCCCAGCGCATATCCACCTCAATCCCCGACAACCGCGAAACAAACGCGGCTGTCGAACCGACGAACGCAACGGACGCGGCATCGGCGACAAAAGAAGCTGCGGACCCCGTCGAAGCCGCATACGCGGAACTCGATAAACAAATCCCCAGAACGGAAGAAGCCAAACAGGAGGCGCTTGGAAAGATAGAGGAGGCCTATTTCCAACTCGGCGATATCTACAATTTCAAACTGGAGGAAAAGAAAAACGCCGTTGATATCTACACCAAACTGCTCACCCGGTTCCCGGATTCAGAACACGAACCTGAAGTCCTGTATTCGCTTTATCTCATCATGCGCGATACAGATTCCACGGCCGCCAGCGGATACGCGGAGCGGTTGAAGCGCGAGCACCCCGGCTCGACCTTCGCAAGGATACTCGTTAATCCCGATTATCTCCAGGAATCGAGCCAGGTCGCTGAACGACAAAAAGCCCTGTACACCAAAGCCTACAAGATCTACCAGGGCGGCTATTATGATTCGGCCCGGGTGGTGGTGAACGAGGCGCTTGCCGCGGGGGAAACCTCCTTTAATCCAACCCTGCAGCTTCTCCAGATCCTGATCATTGGCCAGACCGAGGACCTCGCGAAGTATCAATATTCTTTACAGGAGTTTATTAAAGCTCACCCGGATACCGAACAAGCACAATACGCAAGCAAATTGCTGGATGCTTCGAAGGAATTCGTGGAGGCAGAGGAAAAACGCAAGGGAATTCAATACATCCCATCGTTCGACGAACCGCACTACTTTGTCCTCGTGTATCCCAAGACCGAAGGTATTGATGAACAGGCTGTCTCAACCCTGGAATCGTTCAACAAATCGCGCTTCAGTCAATCACAGCTGAGAACCAGCCACCTTGAGCTGAATGACGACTATGACCTCACCTTTGTATCCGATCTGCAGGATAAAAAGACAGCCATGGATTATTTCCAGACGTTCAGCGAAAACGCAAAGGCTATGGCAGCACTACGAAACCATAAATTCGATAATTTTGTAATTACCAAGGAGAACTTCGACATTTTTTACAGAACCAAAGGCCTCAATGAATACATCCGTTTCTTCAAAAAGAACTACCAGACCGAAAACCAATAAGAATCCGCTTGTTCTGCAGAGACCATGGGTTAAAAAAGCTGTTAAAGGCGTCTGGATTTTGTTCTTTTGCGTCATTGTGGGCGTGCCGGTTTATGTCTATACCGTCAGCATCGATCTCTTCGGACTCTTTGGGGGCATGCCCAGCTATGCGGCCATCGAAAACCCACAGAACGACTTATCGTCAGAGCTGATCTCGGCAGACGGCGTTTCCCTCGGCCGATATTTCCGGTTCAACCGGAGTCAGGTAACGTACGAGGAACTTTCTCCGGACCTGGTAAACACGCTTTTACTTTCTGAAGACCATCGCTTCTACGAGCACGCGGGGATGGACTTTTGGGCATACCCGCGGGTGCTGTGGGGTATCCTTACCTTCAATACCGCCGGCGGTGGAAGTACCATCACTCAGCAGCTGGCAAAAAACCTGTATACCATGAACCCCGAGCTCGATGGTCACCTTGCCAGACTCGGCGGCATCGTGCGGCGCGTCATCCAGAAAACGAAAGAGTGGATTATTTCTATCCAGCTGGAAAAAAACTTCACTAAAGAAGAGATCATCACCATGTATCTCAACACAAGCGACTTTAGCAGCAATGCCTACGGCATTAAAGTCGCCGCTGAGACCTATTTTAACAAACAGCCGGATAGCCTCAACATCCAGGAATCGGCCGTGCTGGTCGGCATGCTCCAGGCGCCGACTTACTTCAACCCCTACCGGAATCCTGACAATTCATTCCGGAAGCGGAACGAAGTGCTCTATAAACTCTACTACCACGGCTACATCAAGGACCAGCACGCATATGACTCCATACGGGCATTGCCCATCAAACTTGAGTACCAGGTACAAAATCAGAACAAGGGAATCGCAACCTATTTCCGATCGATCCTGACGAACTATCTGATGCAATGGTGCAAGGAAAAAGGGTATGATCTGTGGGAATCAGGACTCAAGATCTACACAACAATCGACAGCCGCATGCAGCAGTTCGCCGAAGATGCAATGGCTGAGCACATGGCGGTTTTACAGGCGGATTTTGAAAATCAATGGAAATTGAAGGGCAGCGAGCCGTGGGTGGACGACGACGGTCGTGAGATCAAAAACTTCCTGCAACGAAAAATAAAGAAAACCACAGTTTACAAAGCCCTCGTCGAGAAATACGGTGAAAAGTCGGACTCCGTTAACATCATGCTGAAGCTGAAAAAGCCCATGACCGTTTTCAGCTGGAAGGGCGGCGAGCGCGACACCATCTTCAGCTCGATGGATTCATTGCGTTATTACAATCGCTTTCTGCAGTCCGGTCTGATGTCGATGGATCCCGAAACCGGTGCGATTAAAGCCTGGGTGGGAGGAATCGATTTCAAATATTTCAAATTCGATCACGTGAAGCAATCGACCCGGCAGCCGGGCTCCACGTTTAAGCCATTCGTGTATGGCAAAGCCATTGAAGACGGTTAT
This sequence comes from Chryseosolibacter sp., assembly GCA_036383235.1. GTDB lineage: Bacteria > Bacteroidota > Bacteroidia > Cytophagales > Cyclobacteriaceae > Chryseosolibacter. The sequence goes on along the minus strand of DASVOT010000230.1, from coordinate 3,686 downwards.
TCTCCCTGCTATCAGCTGCTCGACATCGCACCGGTCATCAAGGTTTCCGGGGGCACCTGGTATCCTAAGAACGCCGAAGGCGATTATGGCAGCGGAGAAAAATTCAACTTGCGACAAGCGATGGCGCGCTCGATCAATTCCATCAGCGCCCAGCTCATCGACCACGTAAAACCGCAAAACGTCGTTGATTTCGCGCAGCGCATGGGTATCACCACACACCTGGAAGCTGTCCCTTCCCTTTGCCTGGGCACCAGCGACGTGACTCTGCACGACATGGTCTCGGCTTATTGCAGTTTCGTCAACATGGGCATTTACACGCAACCTTATTTCCTGACGCGAATCGAAGACAAGCATGGGAACGTAATCGAAAGTTTTGTGCCCCAGACGCGGCAGGCAACGGATGAAAAAACCGCCTTCAAAATGATCTATATGCTCGAGGGCGGCGTCGAGGAGCGGGGCGGAACATCCCGCGGTCTCAACGCTACGCTCAAGAAAGACAATGAGATCGGGGGGAAAACCGGAACAACAGACAACGCGTCGGACGGATGGTACATCGGCGTCACCCACAACCTCGTCACGGGAATCTGGGTTGGCGGGGACGAAAGAAGTATTCACTTCCCTTCCTGGTACTTCGGACAAGGAGGAAAAACCGCCCGTCCCATCTGGGAAAAGTTTATGCTCAAAGTGTATGACAGCCCCGAGGTGGGATATGGAAAAGGCGTCTTTAAGAGACCGGCCGGGGGGCTGGATATGACCCTCGACTGCAACCAGTACGCAGACACAGACTCCACGTTCGTCGAACCTCCCAAAGAAATTACACTTGACGACATTATTAATTAAGGATCCGTATGGCCGATATCAAAGAGGCTATTCAACGCCTGCCTGATTCGGCGGGGGTCTACCGTTTTTACAACTCTGAAAATGAACTGATCTACATTGGCAAAGCCAAGAACCTCAGGAAGAGAGTCAACAGTTATTTTACCAGGGCGGCGGGAGCAAACCGCAAAACTCTTAAACTCGTTTCGGAGATAGCCTCAATCGAGTATACGGTATCCGGGACAGAATTTGACGCGCTCCTTCTCGAAAATAATTTCATCAAACAAAATCAGCCGAAATACAACATCCTCCTGAAGGACGATAAGACGTTTCCTTACATATGCATACTGAAGGAGCCCTTCCCAAGGATCATCTACACGCGCAAATACAATCCCGATCAGGGAGAATACTTCGGCCCGTACTCCAGCGTTTCGGCAATGAAGAATGTGCTGGATCTGGTCAGGAAGTTGTATTCAATCCGCACCTGCAGCCTGCTGCTTACCCGGCAGAACATCGAGCAAAAGAAATTCAAGGTTTGCCTTGAATACCATATCGGGAACTGCAAAGGTCCGTGCATCGGCGCCCAGCAAGAAAACGAATACCTTGAGGAAATTGAACAGGCGAGGAATATTCTCAAGGGAGACCTCAGCATCGTGCATCAATACTTCAAAGACCAGATGCGCGAAGCCTCGGTGAACATGGAATTCGAAAGAGCGCAGCGCTTCAAGGAAAAGCTCAACACTCTTGAACGCTTCCAATCCAAATCGATGGTGGTCAACCGTTCGCTCACCGATATCGATATACTCTCCATTACCAGCGTGGAAGAGTACGCATACATAAACTACATGCAGGTCAAAGAAGGCGCGATCGTCTTTTCAAAATCGGTGGAAGTAAAAAAGAAACTCGACGAATCCGACGAAGACCTCCTGGCATTCGCGGCCCAGGAACTCCGGACCGGGGGAAACAAGGTGATCTACAGCAACGTTCCGATCGCGGTGCTGGAGGAAGACGTCGAAAATGTTGTCCCAAAGATCGGCGACAAGAAGAAACTCGTCAGCCTCTCATTGCGCAATGCGCTGGAACTCAAGACTGAAAAGGAGGTCCTCCGGGAGGGTAAGAAATCGAAGCACATGGAGACCCTCTCCATCCTTCAAAAAGACATGCAGTTGCCGGCTCTTCCCCTCGTGATTGAATGCTTCGACAATTCGAATTTCCAGGGCACTACCCCGGTTGCTTCCATGGTCCGGTTCGTGAATGGTAAAGCGGATAACAAGAACTACCGGCATTTCAATATCAAAACGGTCACGGGCGCCAACGACTTCGCCTCCATGAAAGAAATCGTTGGCCGCCGGTATAAGAGGATCATGGAGGAAGCGGGCCAGCTTCCCGACCTCATCCTCATCGACGGAGGCAAGGGGCAGCTGGGCAGCGCCTGCGAAGCATTGAAAGAGCTCGGAGTCTATGGAAAAATCCCCGTTGCCGGCATCGCCAAGAAGCTGGAAGAAATATATTACCCGGAAGATCCCATCCCTTTGCATATCAATAAAAAGTCTCCGGGACTTCTTTTATTACAGCAGGTCAGGGATGAGGCCCACCGCTTTGCCATTACTTTCCACCGCCAGAAAAGAAGCAAGGCGCAAATCAGGACCGGTATCGAAGAGCTGCCCGGCATTGGCAGAACCACCGCCAACAAACTGTTGCGGCATTTCAAATCAGTGAAGAAGATCAGGGAAGCGCCCTTGGAAGAGCTGGAAACGATCATCGGCAAAAAGAAAGCGGAGATCGTCAAGTCGCTGAATCACAGCCCGGCCATCGAATAAAAAAAGGGACCAAAGGTCCCTTTTTATTTTTTGCGTGTCTGCGCCTAGAATTCCCAGAGATTGTGTTCTTTCTCCATCAACTCCAACTCTGCCCACTCCGTTGCCCAAACGGCTTCGTGATAGGTTCTTCCATTCGCCGTATACTTTTCAAATATGGTCTCGTCTTCGGGGTTCTCGATCTTGCGCAGGGTCCCGTGGAAAAGTCTCAGCAGGAAGGCGTCGGCAAAATTCTTGTTCTGCGCTGTATTCTGCCTGTTAAACCACACCGCTTTCTGGGGATGATTCCTGAACAGTTTTTCAAGATCCTTGTACTTGAACCAACCCAATTCCTGGTCGACCTGCGTCGTCGTCTTTGACCCGGGTACGATGATCTGGATGGCCTGCATATCGTATTTAAGCACCGATCTCCTCTTGTCGAAGATCACATCCTCCACGAGCCTGAGAATATTCATGTCCCGGGGAAGGTAATCGATGGCTTTTCCTTCCGATGTGGCCGCCCATTCGTCGGGTGAGGTCTCGGGGTTCTTGCCGGTGTTATCCACCAGCACGCGGTAATTCTTGCCGTTGTACGTGGCAATCTCGTCCGTAAACCAGTTACGGGTAGGATCCCATTGGTCGTACTGAGCCCCTTGCGTTTGCACCAGGCGCCCCAGAAATTCCTCCTTGCTGATTTTCGTCGTCAACGAATCAGAGGCGTATATATCCGTTATTTCGCCTGACTTGATGCCGTCAATGATCAGTTTTGTGATCTCTCCGTTGTTGGAAAAGAAACCTTTGTTCTGCTTCTCGTTCAGGTCGATCGTTCTCCACACCCGCAGCTTGTAATGCTGCTCATACTTGGGTATCGGGTTAATGGAGTTGGGATTGTACTGCTCCTCCATCTCGGCCTTGAAGGTCTGCGCAACTTCATTTGACTCGACTTCAGCCTGACCCCAGGCGACAAGGGAGACAGCTGAAAGAAGACTGACACTTAAGAATCTCTTTGCCATAAACAGCGGTTATTGAATAGGTACGTTATAAACCTCGTTTCTCACTTCTACCTTTTCTTCC
>DASVOT010000229.1:0-11878 GCA_036383235.1 Chryseosolibacter sp. | reverse complement strand
CTCCGAACACACAGGCGCAGATAAATGCATGTAAGAATCGGCGGCGTTTAAATGAAAAGAAGAAGTGCGGATGGATTTGTAAACATCGGTAAAGGATAGGATGCCGCTCCCGGCAATAACCCGCTCGTGCGGGAGGCTGTTCAACGGCCGACGCGAAATTTGTTCTTAGTTTCGTTGAGAAAAAGTTAAAAAGTAACGTTACTTCTTAGCGGCCGTAGCCAAAAGGATTGAAACTTCTGCCGCTGGATAAGTTAAAAAGTTCATGTTACCGCTGGTTGCAAGGGAAGGAAAGGATCCCGCCGTTTCCCGGCGAGATCCTTACTCTTAATTCTGCTCAACCGCGCCAATGTCGTAAGCAAGGCCTTTCAGCCGTGGCTTGTAATAGAAGTCGGTTTTGATATTGTAACTGGAAATGTCAGCGCCCTTGTCGATTATCGGTGAAGTGAGCGACATGCTGTAATTTGAGACGCTTAGGCTGGGCATCTGCAACGACTCGGTCGTTTCTGAGAAATAGTTGTTGACCATCTGAACTTTGACGTTGCTGATCGTATACACAAAGGCGTCGGCTGAAGTCCTTGGATACGTGTACGTCGCGTAGCTTCCCGGATTGGTGATGATGTTGTTCATGATGACGTTCATGGGAACGAGGTCGGCATAGAGCCGGATGCCATCCGACCCCGGATCAATGATGCTGTTGTTTATAAATTGAAACCCCGGGCCGGGAGAATAACGCTCGTCACAGAATATTCCGTAATGCCCGGCATGGTCAATCACATTGTTATAGATGATGTTGTCAGCAAGTCCCATAATGATCATCCCATTCCCGGTTCCCCCCTTGATCAGGTTGTTGTAGCATACGCCACCGGTGCCTGCTCCGATCTGGATGCCGTTGTTTTGCGCCTGCTTGTTGGCGACGCCGTAATTTTCGATAACGTTCCCGTAAATACTGGCTCCCTTTGTAGCGCAGCCCAATTGAATGGCTTCCCAGCCGGTATTCTTAAGCGTGTTGCTGTAGATCCGGATGTAATGAATCTCGTGAGGGAGTTGCACGCCGCAGGGTGTGTCCATTCCCATAAAGAAAGAGTTGCCGGCGTAAATACCTTCGCCACCGGTATCATGGATGTAGTTGTGATGAAGGGAGATCCCTTTCATAAGAAAATTCTGTCTCCAGGTCGCAGGGTCGCAGCCCGGGTCGGTCTTCGCCATGATGCCGGCGAATCCGGAGTTCTGCACTTCGAGGTGGTCGACCTCGAAATGGTTGCTCAGCGAGCCCAGACTTACAGTGATGGTGCCGCCCGTAAGAACAATGCCGTAAGAATTCTTTACATCCCCTCCGGTTATTCTGAAATACGAGCTGTTCTGAGTTTTAAGGGCCGAGCTTTTTCCGGTGCCGTCGATCCTGACGGTGCCTCCGCAGTTCTTGATGATGATGGGCTGGTCGATGGTTCCGTTAATATTGCGGAAGGTGAGCATTCCATAGCTTACTTTCGCGTCGAGCCCGATCACCGCGCCCGGTTTGAGACCAAGCGTCTGGCCATCAATAATCGTAGCGCCTGCAGGCACAACGTATGTGCAGCCTGAACAATCGTTCAGGTCCGTCGTTCCGGAAGTTGTCGTAAGGGTGCTCGTAGAGGTACTTGTGGAATTGACAATGAGTTGTTCGTCGGAACATCGTGTTACAAAGCAAAGCAGGGCAAATGCGGTTAATGCCCTTTTGCTCAGCATCAAAAAGGTGTGCGTAGTCATTTAGCTAGTGGGTTTATCGGCAAAGAAATGTTGGGGTGTTTTTCTCTGCCGGCAGTTACAAATGATTGAAGATCTCGGCGAACCCTGGAGACTGGTTGGTTGTCGTTGTTACATAGGCGCGGGGTTTACATCGTCAAAGAGAATGAAAAAGCGGCGGTAAAATCATCAACATGTATAATGCTGCTTAGGCATGTAATAAATGGCAGAAGAAAGGAGATGGGGAAACCTGTACCCTGGTAAAACAGACTGTGGCTGTCGCTGCCGGCAGCCATACAGCCGCTTGAACCGGCAGTTTTTGCCTGCCGCTGTGTGAGAAAAACATTGACAGGAAAAAGTCGGATATAAAAAAACCCGCCGGGAAGCGGGTGTTTTTGGAATTAGTTTACAAAGGAATTCAGTTTTGAAAACTGACCATCCCGGAATGCATTGACGCTGAGACTAAACCGGGGAATATTACGACTGGGAATCGTACTTCTGGTCGGCCGGAGCACAGTGAAGTCCCGGCTTTTGCCGAACTCATCGGACAATGAACTGCTGGCATTCGTGCCTGCGGACTTCCGGATGATTTATTTTTTTCCGCAGGTTCCGATGCGGATGGGGTTTTGTTCGGTCCCCTCGAGATTGATAAAATCCACATCGCCGTATTTGATGGCCTTGTCAAGACAAATGACCGCCCCGGGCTTCAGGTTTAATTCATGTCCGTCGATGACAGCCTGATCGGCCGGCACAACGAATGTACAGCTGCTGCAATCATTGATCGCTTCATACACAGTATAGATGCCACTGATGGTCACACTGCCGGTTGCCTGGGCAGGCACGACGGCATTTTCAGCCGAGGAGGCTGCCTGATCTACAGGAATCACGTCTTCTTCCGAGCACTGAGAGAAGAGAAATACGGCCAAGGCCGCAACCAGGATTTTTTTTGTTGTAATTACATCGATTCTCATACGGATTGTGGGTTTTCTGCGCTGAAATATTCAAATCCTAGGCGCTGTTGACAAAAGTTTTCCGGAAATTTGATCTACAGACATCTTTAAAGACTTGTTCTTATCTCATGAGCGTTGCTTTATTTATTTTAACTGTCCGCAAATAAAACGCTGGCGACCCGATGCAAATAATCTGAAATGCCAGTTCCCGGTATATGACGTTTTTCTGCACAATTCTTCGATAAGTATTTTTTTGTGACATTGTGGATCGGAAAACTACGCAGCTGAAAGAAGGCAGGCGAAAGAGGTTGTTCAGCATAACGAACGCCGGGTTGACGGTGCTCCGGTTTCATGGAAGAAGCCAGGGCGCACCTCTGAGAACTGATTCCTCAGCTGAAAATGCCCAGCCGTCCCGATTAATGATGCACCAATCAATAAAACGAGAAGTCGATGAACCCAAGAGGCTGTATTGCCGGTTGGTCCGCGGATAAGAAGGAGGCCTTTGCCTCCCGACTTATCCGATCAGTGCGACCATCTCCTCTCGCTGTTGTTGGTTCGGCAGAGGGCCGAAGGCAGCCCGGATGTTATCGAGCATATGGTTCGGTTTGGAAGTCCCGGGGATCACACACGTGACGGCAGGGTTCGACAAAATAAATTTCAGGAAGAACTGGGCCCAGCTCTGGCAACCGAATTCCTTCGACCACTCGGGAAGTTGCTTGCCCCTTGCCTTCTGAAACAACGTGCCGCTGCCGAATGGTTGATTGATCAGTACGGCAACTCCTTTTTCTCGCGCCAGAGGCAAAAGCTTCTTCTCCGCATTGCGCTCTGCCAGATTGTAGTTGATTTGAATGAAATCCACCTTTTCCTTTTCGAGGATAGCCGCCAGGCGGTCATGAGCGCTGTCCGTGTAATGCGTCAACCCAATATACCTGATCCTTCCTTCGCCTTTCATGTCTCTCAGCGTTTTAATGTGCGTTTGCCAATCGGTGAGGTTGTGGATCTGCATCAGGTCAAGCTTCTCGCGGCGCAACCAACGGAAGGACTCATTCATCTGTCGGATGCCGTTCTCTTTCCCCGTTGTCCATACTTTAGTGCTGATGAATAGTTTATCGTTGATGCTCAACTCGGTCGACAAGTCGCCCGCCACCTGTTCGGATCTTCCGTACATAGGCGAGCTGTCGATCACGCTTCCGCCTTTTGAAATGAGTGTCCTCAGAACTTCTCTCAGAGGTTCCGTTTCCCCCCTGGACGGGCCCACGTCAAACGTCTGCCAGGTGCCGAGACCGACTACTGCAATTTCCTCTCCCGTTGCCGGGATCATCCTTTTGTTGATGTTGTCCTTCATTTGAATTAACTGCGGCGACAGGGACATGATGCCCAGTGTTTTCAGATGCTGTAAACAATTGCGCCTGTTCATGGAATCAAGGTAGCAGGTTCGGGTCGCTTTTCGCAGTGCAAAGCACGGAAATACATGAGCGTGGGCAATCCTCCCTCCACAGGGGTTACAAATCGCGCCAAAGCTGAATCAACATCCCCATGGCTGCGTTTAAGCGGCGCTTTTTCGATCAATGGATGAAAATGTCGTCGCCCGGTGTTTTTCCTTGAAAAGTATGCATTCTTGAGGCACCAAAAATTGAAATAATGCAACATTCGCGGCCCTGGCCGCGGCACAACGGCCTTTAAATTGTATATGACAAATACTATATTTATAATAGTATGTTTAATTCACGCTGGGCATAAATCAAGAAAACAAATATGAAAGCTAAACTGATTCTGGGATTGCTGCTTTTAGGGGGCCTTCCTTTGTTGAATTCGTGTAAAGATGAAAAAGATCCTGAACCCCCCTCGCCCCTGGTCGGCACCTGGACCCGGGATGTGTATCAGCTCACCGAGCTGCCCGCAACATTCTCAAACTTCGAAGGGCTGAAGGTATCCTCGATCGGTGATGACAGCTACACGATCACGTTCACCAATGACAAGAAATACACCCGGAAGATTGTCTTTTCGGGGGCCGCGGATTTTAATGACAACGGCGTGTGGACCCATGAGGGAACCACTCTGAGCCTGGATTCAGACGTGGATGCTGCCAATGACGAAGAATTCGGCGTGGAAGAAGACATCACGGCAAATGCGTTGATCTTGTCTGAAGTCATTACTTTTTCACTGCTACCCGATGCGGTAACCGACACCCTGACCAATGGATGGTATGCCGCGCACCAGCAGGAAGTGGATGATCAGTATAGCCAGGATGTGGACGTGAAAGTCCTGTTCCTGTTCGAAAAATAATCTTCCCGCATCCTGATTTTAAAAAAGGCGTATGAGCATCGCTCATACGCCTTTTTGTCTTCGTTTTACTTAACCTTTAGCCATTTCCGGATGATGGTAGTTCCCCCGGACTGAATCCGGATCACGTATAATCCCGCCGGAAGGGTGGAAGTGTCCATCGATGCAAGGAGCGAAGCATCGCGCTGTTGAAGAGTCACCGCCCCGCCCACCGCCTGGCCGAGCGATGAGTACAATTGCATCTCCGCCTGCCGGATGGCACTGTTTTCAAGCCTGACATTCAGTACATGGTCTCCCGGATTAGGATAAATGACGATATTTTTGGCGGCGATCTCTTCCACACCTGTTACGGACCCGGACGTATAGATCGTGACCCTGGCTTCACTGTTGCAGAGCTCCAGCCCCGACCCACTGATGGTATAGGTTGTGGTCTGCGTGGGGTTCACTACTATCTGCGGACCGGGTACATCCTTCACCGCACCATCATCCGAGTTCCAGACAAAAACACTCGCTCCCCTGGCGTTGAGAATGACCTGCTGTCCCGGACTCACCAGCTGTTTGGAGGCCGCCACCTGCACGGAGGGGTTAATGCCGACTATTGGGCTGATATCCATGGCGATGTTTGCGCCGTAAGCAATCGTAAAGGGATGCCAAAGCGAGCCACCCAGTTCGGCCTGTGATCCGCCCGGAGGAAGCCGCACCCACGAGGTCGAGGTTGTGGCTTCGCCGTTTGCAGAGGAGACAATGGCAACCGTATCGCTCGCGTCGTAATTAATTTCGACTCCCACATGAAAAGGTCTGCTGAACAGCGGCGTCTCCCGCTCAAAGATGATTTCAGTGGCAACTCCATTGGCCACATCCTCCTGGATCTGTTTGAGGAGTACCTTCTTGGTTTCAATGGCTGAGCCGGGCGCACTTTGGGGTCCCCGTGCGTTCCAGACCGTGACATTCACTGTGGCGTTCTCGTCGGAAGAGTAGACCTTTCCGAACCTGATCTTTACACCACTGGCATATTTGTATCCGCACGTGTTGATAAAGAATTCAGAGAAGGCGGTGGTTTTCTCGCTGTTCTTACCCGTGAGGTATCCGGTGGCACCGGTAAAATCAGAGATCGGCAGCAGGGAAGGAGTGTAACCCGGTTCAAAGTTGTTGAAGTCGCGGCAGATGCCCTGTTCTGAAACGGTGATGTAGTCAAGGAGTGTGAGGGTATCGGCACCGCTCGCATTCTTTACGATAAGCGACACATCGAAGACCCCGGGTGAATTGTAGGTGACCGTAGGGTTCTTGAGCGTGGAAGTATTGGGATCGCCCCCTTCAAAAGTCCATGACCACTCATCCGGGAAATTAATGGAAAGGTCGGTGAAGGTGACATCGCTGCCTTTCAACACGCAGAAGCTTTTATCGGTGGTAAAGCCTGCGACGGGATTTCCGGCAATCACCGTGCTGCAAAGGTTACCGCGGCCCAGTGTATTGCGGCGCGGGCTGCTCTGCATCACCGCCACCATCCGCGTTTTTTGTCCTTGCGTGAAAATGTTCATGCACGCGTCGTCGGTGTAATCCATGTAATTCTCAACCATATTGACCACTCCGCAGCTGACGCGTCCGACGGGGCAACCCCGGTTGGGGCCGTCGGCGTCCGGCGTGTCGCTGACAAAGTCATCCGATCCGCACGGGCCATCGCCCCAGATGTGCCGCAGGCCGAGCCAGTGCCCCGTCTCATGGGTGAGCGTGCGGCCCAGATTGTTCGGCGCCTGGAGCACCGGGAAGGTTCCCTTTTGAGCGGACCCGCAGACTTTATACGAGATCACCACGCCGTCCGTGGTGGCGGGTCCTCCGCGCTCGTTCAAACCCGGCAGTCCGGACTGGTCTGGAAATTGCGCATAGCCAAGCAGTAGTTGGTCCGCCGACGAGAACTCCACCACCCATACGTTGAAAAACTGGTTTGGATCCCAGTAGGTGGAGGGCTTCAGTATTCCTTCGATATCGTTGCGCGACCAGGTCGTTTGCGATCCGCGAACGCGGTGAATTCCCGGCTCCGCCATTTCTTTTCCCGTGTTGTCGAATTTGCTCAGGCAGAATTCCAGCTCGATGTCGGCGCCGACCGGATTGTCGTTAAAGCCGTTGGTTCCGGCCATCCGCCGGAAATCTTCATTGAGGACTGCCACCTGTGACATCACTTGCTCCTGGCTGAGGTTTTTTCCGGTTCCAACAGCCTCCCCGTTGTGAACGATATGGAAAACGATGGGGATGGTGATGATGGTCGCCTGCGTTCTGCCGGAGGCCCGGTCCCGCTCGATCTGCGCGATCTTCTGTTGAAGCTGCGCTTCAAATTCCAGCAGCGTTCCCCGCTGCGGAAAACGCAGGCGGTTCAGGCTGTCCTGCAGCATGGTGGCGCAGATCTTATCCGGGGCGACCGGTACGCGCTGCGCCAGCTGCGGAATATTCTGGGCCTGCAGCAGACCGCCGCATGCTATTAAAATGCCTAAAACAATGCTTTTGACCTTCATCCTAATTCCCTTTTTTTGCCGTGAAATTGAAGCGGTAGCTGGTCGTGTTTTTTTCATCCAGGAAAATTTCAAGCGTCATCTCCTTCTCGCTCGCCTCCCGCACGATAAAAGGAAGCTTGTAATCCGCCAACAAGGGCATGATGATGTTCATGGTGGCGTTCGCATTCGAAAATTCCCAGGAATCGGATACGATCATATCCGGCTCCGCCGAGTCACATTTTGAGAAGCCATTGCTGATTTCATACGTCTTCTCCACGTTCGCATAGAATATGTATTCATCGTCCGCCATACAGGGTGGTAACCCGAAGGTCTGCGGACTCTTGTTCTCTTCTTTCAGCTGGATGGAGCTTATCTGCCAGGCTTTCTTGGAGGTGCCTGTGAAAATCTCCGAGTATTTATTCGGCTGAGGGTCCAGCGCTTCCGAACAGGAAAACAGCACCCCCAGCAGCATACAGACTAAATAATTCAATCCGTGTTTCATATCAATCCGGAATAAGCTTGAAACTTACCTGTGGCTGCCCGTCAAAATCGACCAGCGTAATAGTCATAAAGATCTGCCGCGTAACCGGGTCGACCGTCCCTGTGCCCTGAATCGTTGCCTGCGAAGGGTCCAGTGTCGACTCCTCCTGCTGCGGTATCGTCAGGGTATTGTCGCCGTTGTCGATAAAGGTCAGATCCCTCACCTGCGGGAAGTTGAACACGTCGATGTCCCAGTTGGAAAGGATATATTCTTCACAATCCTGGCTCGTGATGGTAATGTCTTCCACGGGAACACTGACGTCATTCCTCAGCCCGAGGTAATTCCCGCCCAGTATGCAGTCGTCGGCGATGGTGAGCGTGAACGTTTTCCCGATGGCGCTCTCCCCCTGGCCGATTTCCACCGCCGGATCGCTGATCGTCTGCAGCGTGAGGATCACATCCTGCGTGCGCAGAATGTTGTTGGAGTTGTTGATGAGATGGATTTCAATCGTGCCGAAAAATTTTCCTTTCGGAATGGTGACGACACCCCGTTCACCGGCGATCTCGTAGTCCACTCCCTCACGGGCCGATCCGCTGACGCTGTAATGAATGTCGAGGTCTTCCTTGACTTCCGGCCCGACATAATGAACTTCGATCTCGACTGGTTTGCTGTAGCTTTCTTTTTCAGAGTGCGCCGCCTCCGAGAAACGAACGTGATAAGGGTCCTTGAAAATAAGGCGTTCGGTCTCGCATCCGGTAACGAGGAGAAAAAAAACGGCAAAGAATGATGCGATACGCTTTCGTGACATGTTAGTATCCCGGGTTTTGATTGCCTGCCAATGCGGGGTTGTTCTGAATTTCGCGCTGCGGAATCGGCCATCGCTCGTAGGTCGATTTCCAGTTCGGTGAAAACGCGGGCATGACATCGTCTGCCCTTCCGGTCCTCACCAGGTCGTACCAACGATGTCCCTCGAACGCCAGCTCGTACCTGCGCTCATCTTCAATGACGCTCAACATCTGGCTCTGGCTAAGGGAACCAACGGTGGGAGCATTCGCACGCGTCCGAAGTACGTTAACGTCTTCCTGCGCGCCCGTCGTGTTCTGTTGCTGCGCCCTCGCCTCGGCCCTGATCAGGAACATCTCCGCAAGCCTGAACACCACCACATTGTTGTTGTCTTCATCCGCCGTTCCGTATTTCGCGACCGACCATCCGTTATCATTCCCCACCAGGTTGTTGATATCGAATTGTATGGAGCTGAACCGGTCGCCCGACTCGGAAGAAGCCAGCGCGACGATCTCCTGGTTGGAAGGTATGATCTCGCGGCGTCCGACAAACAGGTTATTCAACCCGATGCTGCCGTTGGTTCCCGGATCGTCCGTAAGGCTGTAGCCGACCTCGAAGATCGCCTCGTCCGTAAAGTCTTTTGTAACGATGTCGGAGAAATCCGCGACCAGCGTGTACTGGCCCGATTCAATGACGCTGGTGGCCTCGGCTTCCGCCTGCGCCCAGTTACCGAGATAAAGGTTAAAACGCGCGAGGGCGGCTCGCACCGCGTATTCGCTGGCGAATCCCGCATTAACAGGATCGGTGGGAAGCTTGCCGAGCGCAAAATTGTAATCGTCGGCGATCTGCTGCAGGATCTCCTCGTCCGATGCGCGCGCGATATTGCGGTTTGTTTCAATGGAAGTCGTGACGACCAGCGGAATGGGTCCGAACGAATAATAGCCCATGAAGTACGCGTAACCTCTGAGAAAATGTGCGGTCGCAAGTACCCGGTCGCGGTCAGCCGCCTTCAGACCCGGCACATCGGGAAGCCTTTCCATGATGAAGTTGGCGATGTAAATGGTGTTGTAGATGCTTCCCCAGAGAGTAGCCACCGAGGCATTCGCAGAGGTGATCTGTTTTGTGCCGAGTTCGCGGTATTGCGTGAAGGTCCCATTGTGGATGAGCATGTCGGCGGTAAAATCGCCCGCGATCACGCTGGCAGGGGCGATCACCCTGAACGCATTGTATAAGCCAATCTCCACGTTCGGAACGTCCTTCAGCTCATTCAGCACGATGTCGTCGGTGAGCAGGTCGATCGGCTTCGGCTCGAGCACGTCCTGGCATCCCTGGACGACACCGGCGAAAAGAACAACGGTCAATAGGAGCTTCAATCGATTCATCTCAGGGTTGCATTTATTCCGACAGACACGGTTCGCACCTGCGGAAGGGTAAAGAAATCAATTCCCTGGGCAGATACGGAACCGTCCAGGGTGGACACCTCAGGATCGGCACCCGAGTATTTCGTGTACGTCCATACATTGGTCCCTGCGCAGTATATTCTTAAATTCTGCAGCATAAGTCTGTTGGCGATGGAGGCGGGCAGGTAGTACCCGAGACTGACACTCTTCAGCCTGAGGTAAGATCCGTCTTCCAGCAGCCGGCTGCTGTGATAATTGTTACGCGTGTTTTCAAATTCATAGCGGGGAACATCGGTGATGTCGCCCGGTTTCTGCCAGCGCCGCAGCGCCTCCACACTCTGGTTGTTCTGGATGTCGGCGCCGGTGTTGACAAACGTTGCTTTTGCCAGATTCAGGATCTTGTTACCCACTGAAAACTGGAAAAACACTGACAGATCGAAACGGTTGTAGGAAAATCTGTTTGTCAAACCACCGAAAAAATCGGGTTGCGCATTTCCGATCACAACGGCATCGGAATTGTTGATCAGCCCGTCGGCATTCGTGTCCTGGTACAGGGCATCGCCGGTGGCCGGATCGACGCCGAGAAATTTCAGGCCGATGAAGGTGCCCAGCGGTTCGCCTTCCTTGATGATGTTGGTGCCGTCCACGCCTTCAGCCGTGTATCCCCGGTAGAGGGGAACCGAATCGGCGAGGAACAACACTTTATTCATGTTCTTTGAGATGTTCAGGTCCGTCGACCACTTGAATTTTCCATCTATGTTCACCGAAGAGATGCCGACCTCAAGGCCCTTGTTTTCCATCTCCCCGATGTTATCCGTGACCCCTGTAAACCCGGTTGTGGAGGCATAGGGACGCAGCAACAACATGTCAAAAGTCTTATTGTAATAGGCGTCGATACTGCTCTGTATCCTGCCCTCCAGCAGCGAAATGTCAACGCCCACATTCGTTTCACGCGTCGTTTCCCACTTGAGATCGGGATTCGCAATATTATTCGGACTCACGCCCGAGTTTCCGTTGTAGGTCGTCGATCCCCACGTACCGAGGAAGCTGAAGTTCCCGATCCTCTCGTTGCCCGTGAAGCCGAAGCTGGCCCTTACTTTCAGATCGTTGATTGCCCGCACGTTGAAGAAATCTTCACTGGAAATACGCCAGGCAACGGAAGCGGCGGGAAAGTACCCGAATCGGCGGTTCGGGCCAAAGCGTGAAGAACCATCCGTCCGAAAGCTGGCTGTCGCCAGGAAGCGGTCGTCAAGGTCATATTTAACTTCGCCCATGAAGGAAACGAGCCCGCTTTCGCCTTTTCCCGATGATCCCTGGTCAACGATGCCCGCTGACGTGATGTAGGTGAAATCATCGCTCGGGAAAAGTCGGCCCTGCACATTGCCGTCGATGCCAAAGCTCTGAAGCACCTCCGTTCCGACAAACGCGCTGATGTTGTGCTTCTGGCTGAAGGTGTTCGTATAGGAGAGCGTGGCAAATGTATTGACGTTGGTCGCGGTGCTGGCGATGAATACGCCATACCCCTGTCCGCCGACGCTGGGCAAATATCCGCCGATGGCGGTCTTGGAGGATTCGTACTGATCCTCCGTCACGTCGTTATAATCGATACTCACCTGTCCCTTTAAATTGAAATGGCTGTCGAACTTGTAGGTCGCGCTTAACGCGCCCACCATCTTGGCGGTGGTGGCGTCAAACCTCGGCAATACCGCCTGGGCTACCGGATTGAAATTCGGGAAGCCCGCGTATTCCGAGGAGCCGGGCCCGATGAGGAAT
>DASVOT010000228.1:0-3155 GCA_036383235.1 Chryseosolibacter sp. | reverse complement strand
CTTCAGAACAAGAAGGTCATTTACTTTTCACCGGATGGCGTTTTCAACCAGATCAACCTCAATACACTGCGGAAACCCGGTGGCAACTACTTCATAAACCGGTATGATCTTACAATTCTTGGCAATTCAAAAGATTTGATTGCGCTCAAGAGCAAAAAGGCCGTTGCGGGGGGCAAGAATGCCACGCTGCTCGGTTTTCCCGACTATGGCGGGCCCGGCATTGCGGCTCTGCCAGGTACGAAGACGGAAATCGATGGTATCGCAACTATTCTGAAACCATCGGGATTCCAGTTGAACGTGCTCACCCAGGCTTCCGCGACGGAATCGAAATTAAAATCGGTCAAAAGCCCGGCGCTCCTGCACATCGCGACACATGGCTATTTCCTGAAAGACGCCGACAAATCGACCTCTGCATTTGGTGTGGCTATGGAAAACGCGAACGACAATCCCTTATTAAGATCAGGGATCATGCTGGCGGGTGCGGCCAAAACGGTTGCCGGCACCGCCATGCCCAACCTGAGCAGCAACGACAACGGCATCCTCACTGCTTATGAGGCGATGAACATGAACCTGGAAGGAACGCAACTGATTGTGCTGAGCGCCTGCGAAACGGGCCTGGGCGAAGTGAAGGCGGGAGAAGGAGTGTATGGCTTGCAACGCGCTTTTTTGGTCGCGGGGGCTGACGCGCTGATCATGAGCCTCTGGAAAGTCGACGATGCCGCAACGCAACAACTGATGAAGAATTTTTACGCAGGCTGGATCAAGCTCGGCGACAAACAAAAAGCGTTCAAACAGGCTCAGCTGCAACTGATGGGCAAATACAAGGAACCGTATTACTGGGGCGCCTTCGTCATGATGGGGCAATGACTTGTAACATCCGGCCCGGTCTTTTTGCGCGACAAATCCCCGACCGTCGTAATGTTCCTATTTCCTTACATTCGCTGGCTTATTTCCTATTCAGGTGGTAATTTGAACCCAAAATACAGCCATGTATAACGCACTGCTCATTACCCATTCTTATCTCCGATACATTGTTCTCATCTTGCTGATCGCAGTGATCTTCAAATCGCTCATCAGCCTGGCTAATAAAAAACCGTTCTCAGATGCCGACAACAAATTAAGCCTCTTTCTTTTCATATCAACGCATGTACAGTTGCTGGCAGGATTAATTCTGTTTTTTGTAAGTCCCCTGGTTGTATTTTCGGGGGACGCGATGAAAGACTCATCGACCCGGTACTGGCTCGTGGAACACAACACCGCGATGATCATCGCCATTGTGTTCATCACGCTGGCCAGGACCACATCGAAAAAGATGGCTGACAGTCAGGCGAAACACCGGCGAATGCTGATCTTCAATCTGGTCGCGCTGGTCATCATTGTCGTCACCATCTCGCTCAGCGGCCGGCCTTTTATTTATTTCCGCTGATTATTCCGACAAATGGAAGTTACTGTTTTTCCCTGCCGGGAATATATATGACTGCGAGGAAATTTCTTTTTACCTAAAACCCACAAGTATGCGACTGATTGTAACGCTCTTGTTTACAGCCTTCGGTTTTTCCGTGTTCGGACAGGAAGTGTCAGCCAGATACGAGCTCGTGAAAATGGACAAAACGGTAAACACCTTCCGGCACGAGGCAGCGCCCGTGGTTTCGCCGGACGGAAAATCCCTTTACTTTTTTGTTCAGAATCACCCCGAGAATACGTATGGAAGCAGCGACACCCAGGACATCTGGGTTTCCCGGAAAGATGAGCAGGGCAACTGGTCTGCGGCCGAACACCTCAAGTCGCCTTTCAACATCCATCCCTCCAACCAGGTATTCACCATTTTGCCGGATGGAAACATCTTCATCAAAGGGGGAAGGAGCAAGGGCGAAAAAGGTTTTTCGATCGTCAATCCCGGTGGCGGCCTTACCGAGCTCGATGTAAAGGAATTCAAAAAAATGAATCAGGGCCGTTTTTATGGAGCGACCATGTCGGCCGACAGAAAGCACATCATCATGTACTTCAGCGAAAAGGAGAACAGTCCTTACAGCGACCTGTACATCAGCCATCTTCAGGGCGACGGATCGTATTCGCAGCCGGAAAAAATGAAGCTCAGCACCACGACCGATGAGGTTGGTCCTTTTATCGCCCCCGACCAGAAAAGCCTCTATTTCGGAAGCGCGCGACAGGCACCGGGCCGCCAGGGCGGTGTCGACATTTACAAATCGACCCGGCTGGATGAAAGCTGGATGAACTGGTCTGAGCCGGTCAACCTGGGTAAACCGATCAACACCGCAGCGCTTGATTTCTATTTTACCATCGACGCTGCCGGGAATATTTTCACCAGCCGCGCAAACAAGGCCCTGGAAGGTGCGCAACTCGACCTCTATATGCTGGTACCGAAGACGTTCGATATCACGCTGGCGGGAAACGTCTACAACCAGAAAACGAACGATCCGCTCCAGGCGGACGTCGAGATCCGCCTGGTGGATCAGAGTCCCTTCAAGCTGAAATCCGACGCCACCGGCAAGTTCCAGTCGACCATCCCGGAGGTATCCGGGTATGCCCTCACGGCGAGCCTGGCGGGATTCCTGCCGCTGTCTCAGTCCATGACGCTGCCCGTCATTTACAGCGACACGACGATCACCGTTGACCTGCCCCTGGTGCCAATAGCCAAACCGTTGGTACTGAATGGGAAAATCTTTGACCAGAAAACAAACCGGCAAATTCCCGCGAAGCTTGACCTGTCGCTGCGCGGAGGCGGCGCTTCCCTTAAATTAAATGCCACCGGGGGAGCCTATGAAACGGAAATCGGCAAGCTGGGGTGGTATATCATCACCGCTTCGTCCGAAGGCTATATCAATACCGTCGACAGTGTCTGGATCAACGACGCAGAGGTCACGCCCGTCACCAAAGACATCGCGCTTCAGCCCATTGAAGTTGGCGTAACGGTCAGGCTGAAGAACATTTATTTCGACTTCGACAAAACGACCCTGAAAAATGAGTCGTTCGTGGAACTGAATAAAGTCGTCGAGTTCCTCAAGCAAAACGGCACGGTGGAGATCGAGATATCCGGTCACACCGATAACAAAGGCTCCGACGATTACAACCAGACCCTTTCGCAGGGAAGGTCGGAAGCGGTTGTCAATTACATCATCAGCCAGGGGATCGAC
>DASVOT010000227.1:0-3381 GCA_036383235.1 Chryseosolibacter sp. | reverse complement strand
GGGTTGGGTTCCTGCAATTTCCAGAATTTCCGGATCAGTTGACTGGTAACGGGTGAGAGTTTTCATCAAGTGTGTGACGGATATGCAGGACGAATCTCACCAGAGACGAACGGATGCAAAGAAAGACCTGAGGGTTCTTTCATTCGGTTTATCCATTGCGTATCAGCGCTCCTGCCTGCAGAAGTGCAAGCCCGCGCGCAGGCAGGTTTACAGTAAGAAACGCCGTCCGGGACTTTGAAGGGACACCAATTCTGTGTACGTAGACCTACGTATTGGTGTTTATATAAATAGTTGTGCACCAATTGAATAGACACGCTAATGTTAATTATTTCTTTACAAAGTTTTCACTCAAAATCCGGCCGGTAGCGGGAAAAGCGGGAATCTGCTACGTAGATTTGAAATATAAGCTGCTATGTTTCAGCACATTAATTATAAGAATTCATTTGTTACTTCAGGTGTTGCACATGCGGCCATCTCCCCTGGCGATCCACCGGCGATTTATTTCATTAGCAGTTTGGGCGGGCGCTTATTCCTCCGATTTGATTAGATTTATCGCGCAATATTTTTTTCCGGAACCTGACCTGACCCGAAGATGCGCATGCCATTCCGCATAATCACAATTCTTTCCCCTGTCCTTTTCTCCGTTGCGTTTTACAGCGCAGGTATGGGTCAGGCCCATTATCTTTTAAGCGATACTTCCGTCACCCACCGGCTCGACACCCACGTGGAAGTTTTTATAGACTCTTCCGGCCACGTGTCCTTTGACCAGGTCCTGAAACCGGAATTTCAGAAACGATTCCGCGCGAGCACGGGCGGTCTGACCTACGGGTACCTGAAATCCACAATCTGGCTGAAGGTACAGATGCGCGCACGCGTCCCCCATACGCGGTGGCTACTGGAAATTCCTGCCCCCTTCCTGGAGTATGTAGACTTTTACCAGTTGAGCTCCGGAAATCAATGGAATCATTCCGTCTCCGGCTACTACCGCCGGTACAGCGAAAAGCAATTTCCCAGCACCGGACACGTACTGCCCTTGAAATTCGGGGAGGACTCTGTCAGCATCGCGTATGTCCGGGTGGGAGGATTAAGTCCCAAGACGTTTCCGGTGTACGCAATAGAAGAGGCAAGGTTCATCGAACAAAACCGAATGAAGGACCTCGGATACGGGGTGTTTTTCGGAATTCTCCTCGTCATGTTCTTTTATAATCTGTTCATTTATGCCATCATCCGGCAACGGAGTTACCTCTATTACTTCTGCACGATTGTGTGCACGTTCATGATCTTTTCCGCCATCTCCGGCTACGGGGGAAAATTCCTATGGCCGGAAACACCCGTTCTGAACTATTTTACCGGCAAGCTTTCGCTGGAGCTGCTTCTCATATTTCTATCGCTGTTCACCATCGATTTCCTGGAGGTGAGGAAATACAGCACAGTCATGTATTACGCGCTGCTGACGCTGATCCCCCTGGCCGTCGTCGCCCTGCTCCTCGTAGCCACCAATGTTTTTCCTTTTGCCGGCAACACGCTCATCTCATTCTCCACTTTGCTGTTTATGGCCGCGGGTATTGTCGTGAAGATCAAAGGAAACAAGACAGCGGGCTATTTCATTGCGGCCTGGACGATCTACTTGGCCGGTGGTCTCCTGATCTCGCTGCGGAACAGCGGCTTCCTCGACTACAATTTCTGGACCACGCATTTTGTCGAAGTGGGCGCCGTTCTTCAGACCGCGGTCATCGGCTTTGCGCTGGGTCACCAGTACAGGCGCTTTAAGAAGGAAAAGGAGGAAGCACAGTTGCAGGCCCTAAGGATCCAGGAGGAAGCAATGGCCTGGCTTGAGGCCAAAGTAAACGAGCGTACAGAGGAACTTTCCAAAGCATATGAACAGCTGCAGCAGACACTGGAAACCAACGAGCTCCAAACGCTCCTCATCGAACACAAGAACTCAGAGCTCGATTCGTTCTTTCACCGTGTTTCGCACGACCTGAAAGGTCCCATCTCCTCCCTGCTCGGCCTGACGATGGTTGCCAAGCTGGAAATCAAGGATGACCACGCACTGGATTTCTTCGAAAGACAACACATCCAGCTGGAGCGCCTCAGCAGCATCGTCAACGGACTTGTAAAGCTGACCAAACTAAAGGACGCGGAGCTCCAGACAGAGTTGATCGATTTCGATAAGATGATCGATGAGTGCATCCTCTCCTTTCACTCCCTGGCCAATTTCCCGGGTGTGACTTTCAGGAAAGAGGTGCAGCCGGGGATTGAATTCTATTCCGAATGGACTTTACTCAACGGCATCCTGCAAAACCTCATTGAAAATGCGATCAAGTATGCACGCGGAGATGCCCCTTACGTTCGGGTCGCCGTCCGCGATGAATCAGGATGGGTCGTGATTGAAGTTGAGGACAACGGCCAGGGAATTGCCGCCGAGCACCAGCCCAGGATCTTCGACATGTTTTATCGCGCGAGTCAGAAAGAATCCGGCACGGGTCTCGGACTGTATATCCTGAAGCGATCGGTCGACCGGTTAAAAGGAAGCATCGGGATCAAAAGCGATGTGGGCATCGGATCGACGTTCACAGTGCGCCTGCCACCGATGAAAGAGGTCAGCCACCTGGTGGAATATCCGCAATCGCAGGATTAGTACTTCCCGATGAATGGAAATAATTCCAGGACCGAATCCGCATAACGGCTCCGTGGGATCGCCTGTCACCGGGCCGGGATCATCCAAGCCGGGCACACAGCCCAAAATAACCGTTTCATGGTCACGGAGGCCCCTTTTCTGGCTCGTTCTTTGTATTTACAGGAGTATATAAACTCACGACTATGAAAAGATTTGGAATGTTGTCGGTGGTGGCGCTGGTGTTGTCGGGATGGATGACATCCTACGGCCAGGACCTCCAGCCTGAGGTGCCGGGCGATAACTTCAGCCTGGAAGGAGCGCTTGAGCTTTTCAAGAAGTCTTCGTCTCCTGAAGATTTTGAAAAACTTCTTAACTCTCCGGATTCAAAAGTAAACAACCTCGACCTCAACGGGGATGGCTATATCGATTACATCAGGGTACACGACCGTTATCAGGGAAATGTACATGCCTTTGCACTTCAGGCGGTTGTGTCTGAACGCGAATTGCAGGATGTGGCCGTAATCGAGCTGGAGAAATTATCCAACGGAAAGGCTGTGCTGCAGATCATCGGCGACGAGGATGTCTTCGGGGTTGAAACGATCATCGAGCCGACCCAGGAAGTGCGCACGTATGCCGGCACAACCTCCGCGCGCACGGTAGTGAACGTCTGGGCCTGGCCGTCCGTCCAATACGTTTATGATCCCTACTACTCAGCCTGGGATTCCCCGTGGGGATGGTATAGCCGTCCGGTCTGGTGGTAT
>DASVOT010000226.1:0-7032 GCA_036383235.1 Chryseosolibacter sp. | reverse complement strand
CAGCGGGGCCCGGCCACGCCACAACGCTTGCGGCACAGGCCGCGGCAGAGGGATTTAAAAAGGTGGTCGCCGTGGGTGGCGACGGCACCGTGAACGAAGTAGCGCAGGCGCTGCTTCATTCCCCTGTGGCGATGGGAATCGTTCCCAAAGGCTCAGGCAATGGCCTTGCCCGGCACCTTCGGATCCCCTTGAATATCACGTCCGCGCTCCGTTGCCTCTTCACCAGCGAGGCGATCGCCATGGATACTTTGCGGATCAATGGAAAGCTTTCTCTGAACGTATCGGGTATCGGGTTTGACGGCTACATCGCAAACCTCTTCGGCGGAGATAACCAGCGGGGGCTCCGTGGCTACACGCGGCTCATGCTACGCGAATTCAGGCGATTCCGGGAATTTGAGGCGCACCTCCGCATGGGAGAAGGTAATGTGGACACCAGCGCTTTTGTAATCGCTATCGCCAATTCTTCGCAGTATGGAAACAACGCCCGCATTGCGCCCGCCGCTTCCGTCCGCGATGCGCTGTTCAACGTGAGCATCCTCAAAAAGATCCCGCCTTATCGTCTTGATTTCATTTACCAGCTCTTTTCGGGAACGATTGACCAGTCGGCGTATTGCCGCGTCATCGCGACACGTGAAGCAACGGTCACTCTCCCCGCGCCGATGTATTTCCACGCCGACGGTGAACCGTGCGGGAAAGCGGACAGGTTTCTCATTGAAATGGTCCCCGCTTCTCTTCACATGCTGTCACCATGCGAAGCGAAGATGCTTTAAGCCCGGGTTCGCCTCACACCTTCGGTATGGAGTACTGGTTATGATACTGCGCCTCGAGGTACTTGTTCGCGTCTGCTTCCCGGAAGCGACGCTTGTCCTGGTCCCAGTGTACGATCTGCCCCGTGCGGTAAGAAATGTTTCCCATCTGGCAGACTCTGGCCACATGTGCCCCTGCCTGGATCGGACAGGCCAGCGTGTCGAATTTGCGGCTCTTTACCGCCTGGATGAAATTAAGGGTGTGGGCATCGAGACCCGATCCCTTGTTCGGCTGGTAGGGCACAGGCTCCATTCTTTTTTCATCCGCCAGAACTTCCCATCCTCCGCGATCGAGCACCAGGGTGCCGTTGTTGCCGATGTAAGCAATTCCATGATCGCGGTTGTAATTTCCGTTGCTGATCCCCTGCGCGTGCTCCCACAACATGGTAAAGTTGCCGAAATCATAGACCGCTGCCAGCGTGTCGGGCGTCTCGTTACCACCGTTGGGGTATGCGTATTTTCCTCCGGAAGCATACACGTTTTTCGGAAGGGGCGCGTCCATTCCCAGCAGAACATAGTCGACCAGGTGCACGCCCCAGTCCGTCATTAATCCGCCGGCATAGTCCCAGAACCACCGGAAGTTGAAGTGAAACCTGTTCTCGTTGAACGGACGCTTTTGGGCAGGCCCCAGCCACATGTCGTAATTCACACCCGGCGGAACGGGGGAATCCGGTTTGGCGGGAATGTCTTTCATCCAACCCATATAGGCCCAGGCCTTCACCGTGCGGACCCGACCGATCTTGCCGGTTTTCAGGAACTCCAGGGCGTCAATAAAATGCGGCATGCTTCGCTGCCATTGGCCACATTGCACGGCCCGGTTGTATTTCTTCTGTGCTTCCACCATCGCGTCGCACTCGACAATTGAATTGCCAACGGGCTTCTCGACGTATACGTCTTTCCCGGCGGCGCAGGCGTCTACCATGATCAGACAGTGCCAGTGGTCAGGGGTGCCGATGATCACCGCATCGATATCCTTGTTCTCGAGAAGTTTCCGGTAGTCTCCGTAGGTTTTGACCCTGGCATCGGGATTCGCTTTCTTCAATTCCTCAACGCGCCGGTTGATCACGTTCTGATCGACGTCACAGATGGCCATCAGGTTTACTTCCGGAATCTTCATCATGGATGTGGCATCCGCCCATCCCATACCATTGGCGCCGATAAGCCCGACATTGATCCGGTCGTTCTGCGACACGCGCCGTTTATTTTTGGCGATCAGTTCCCATGGCAAAGCGCTTAGTAAGCCGGCGCCGGCGATCGTTTGGCCGGTGGTATGAAGAAATTTACGTCTTGAATATTCCATATCCTGAATGGTTTGTTTTAACCGTAAGGTAATGAATCAGAAGTAAAATCGGAATGCAATCTGATAAATGGGACGAAAAACCTTACGGCGTTCTTTTCAGCCACGACGAGGTAAGATCGTTAAGCATTTTCACCTTGTCGGCAAAATCGCCTTTCATGCGCTGGCGGATCTTTTGCATGTTTTTCAGAAGGAGGTCGGTGTCCTCCGGCAGCGCTTCTTCCAGATATTCGCGGATGCGCTTGGCAATGGTAGGCGATTTTCCGTTCGTTGAAATGCCGATCTTCAGGTTGCCTTTCGTCACAACCGATCCCAGGTAGAAATCACACAGGTCAGGGGTATCGGCCACATTCACGAGCAGGTGCCTTTTCCTTGCCAGGTTTTTGATCCGCGCATGCAGTTGCGGGTTGTCGGTGGCGAGTACCACGAGGTCTTTATTATACAGATCGCGCGCCCTGAAATTTCGCTCCTCGAGCCTGATCGTTTTGACTTTTGCGGCAAGCGTCCTGATCTCGTCCCTGATCGCCGCCGCCACCAGCGTGATCCGGGCAGCCGGACTGCTCTTAAGCAAGGCGTTCAGCTTTTCAAGGCCGACATTTCCCCCTCCCACGATGAGCGTATCCAGCTCTTCGAGCTTCAGGAAAACAGGATACAGGTTGTTGCGCTCTTCCATACATACGCGGTTACCGGCCGCCGCCATCAGCGAGCTTTCACAAAACTTGCGGCCAATTCCCGGGTGGCGTCTGCAAACTTCACCACCTCACCGGCAATGATGATTCCCGGGGACCCAAGCTCCTCCTCTTTCACCATGTCGACGATCGTGGAGACCGTACCGACGACGTGCTTTTGCGTGGGCAGCGTACCGTTCTGAATAACGGCAACGGGCAGTTCCCCTTTGCCGAGCTTCCGGAAGACTGCCATGATCTCCGGGAGCTTTCGCAGTCCCATCAAGATGATAACCGTCGCAGTCGACCGGGCGGCCAGCGCCACATCGGAAGAAAGGTCGCCGGCCATGGTTGTGCCGGTTACGACCCAGAAGCTTTCGCTTACGCCGCGGGAAGTAAGGGGAATGGAAACGGAAGCGGGGACGGCCAGGGCACTGCTGATGCCCGGCACGACGCGGGTTGAAATCCCGAATCGCGATGCATATTCGATCTCTTCCGTGGCGCGGCCGAAGACAAACGGGTCGCCGCCTTTCAGGCGCACAACATGCCCGTACAAAAAAGCGGACTCGACGATGAGCGAATTGATCTCCTCCTGCGTATACGAATGCATGCCGGCCCTTTTACCTACGCACGTCTGAGGTGTCGTTGATGGAATCATGTCGCGTATTTCCTGCGGCACGAGCGCATCATACAGAACGATATCCGCCGCCTGCAGTGCCTTAACCGCTTTGAGGGTGATCAACTCCGGATCCCCGGGCCCTGCCCCCACCAGCGTGAGCGTCGGCTGTTTGTGAAAGGAAAAATTGGAGCTGAACATATTTAAGCAGTCTGCTTTTCCAGGTTCTTATATGCGAAAACGTCTTCCAGAAATTTCTTGGCATCTTCCAGGTACTCGACGGCAAACCGTTCGGAGGGCTCGTGCTTGCTCATCCGTAAGACAAAATCCCTGAAGTTTCCTCTTCCGTCGATCAGCCCTGTTTCCACAAAATGCTTCTGAAAATCATTGATGGTCTGGATCTGCGTGCTGGGCTTCAGATCCACCGTCAGCAGCATCGCCTTGGCAGAGTTGATAAACACATTGTATGCGTGATAGATCGCATCGGCATACAGGTTCTCACTCAGGGCCTGTCTTCCCCACGCCAGTTTCTCTTCGCTGTCGTAAAGAAGGGTTGAAACCAGGTCGATGATGACACCGGCACATTCTCCTGTGGCCGTGTGTAAAATGAAATTGTGGTCCTGTCCCCAGTCGATATAATCAGCAGGTGTAATGGACGCCGGGTCGGCGAGCGGCTTCAACATCGCATAAAAATAATTTCTGCCGACGCGTTTGAAGTAATTGTGGTAGTATTCACCTTCCAGGCTGTTTGCCTCGTAGTCGCTCAATAGCAGGCGCAGCGCATCCGGGCCTTTGCGCGAGGGAATCTTCACGATCTTGTCTGCGATGATGCCTTCGCCTCCTCCAAGCCGCGCGCCGCCAAGCAACACCACCAGGGCGGGCAAGACTTTTCCCTGCTTGTCTTTGATCGTGCTGCCGTGCAAACCGATGCTCGCAAGGCCATGCTGACCGCATGAGTTCGGGCATCCGCTGATTTTGATTTTGATATCGTGGTTATAGATCAGTTCGGGAAACTCGTCTTTGATCACCTTCTCCAGCGCCAGCGAAACCTGTGTGCTGTCTGAAATGCCAAGGTTACAGGATTCGGTTCCCGGGCATGCGGTGATATCCGCCACGCTGTCGAACCCCGGCTCGGCGAGCGTCAGCCGGTCAAGCTCGGCATAGAGGTGTCTGAGCACCGACTCCCTGACGAAGCGGAGGAGGTAACCCTGATTCACCGTGACCCTCAGTTCTTCAGAGGCATACCGGTCGACCACGTCGGCGAATTTGCGAGCGAGCGCGGAAGACATGTTGCCGATGGGCAGCTTGACATACACGCCGTAATACCCTTCCTGCTTTTGTTTGATGACGTTTGTATCAAACCACTCCTGGTATTTCTTTTCGTTTGCAATCACCGCCGGCGCGTCTGGCACATACGCACTCATTTTTGGCTCGGGCAGGATGTCGCGGTTGATGGTGTAACTCTTGTTTGGAAGGGCATTCCATTCTTCGCGCACCAGCCGCATCATCTCGTCCAGTCCGATATCCTCCAGCAGAAACTTCATCCGCGCCTTCATCCTTCTGTTCCGTTCGCCATACCGGTCAAAGACCCTCAGCACGGCTTCGGTAAACGGAATGATCTGGTCTTCTTCCAGGAAGTCGAAGACAGGGACTGCCAGATAGGGGATCGCTCCCAGGCCGCCTCCGATAACGACCTTGAACCCGCGTTGGCCGTCTTTTATCCGGGCGATAAACCCGATATCGTGAATGAAGGCATAGGCGGTGTCTTCCTCGGTTGCCGAAAAAGAGATCTTGAACTTCCGTCCCATTTCCTGGTTAACCGGATTGCGGAGGAGGTATTTGAACGTCTCATACGCATAGGGAGACACGTCGAAGGGCTCGTTCACGTCGATGCCCGCCGTTGGTGAAGCCGTAACATTCCGGACGGTATTTCCACATGCTTCGCGAATCGTAACGCCGTCCTCCTCCAGTCTGGTCCACAGCTCGGGCGTGCGGTCGAGACTCACAAAGTGAATCTGTATGTCCTGCCGGGTGGTCGCATGCAGGTTGCTGCTGGCGTATTCTTCGGAGATATCCGCGATGCGCCTGATTTGTTTTGTGCTCAGGCGTCCAAAGGGGAGCTTGATCCTCACCATCTGAACCCCCGGCTGACGTTGCCCGTATATTCCCCTCAACAGGCGGATACTTCTGAATTTGTCGTCATCGATCTTTCCTTCCCGGAACAACCGGATCTTGTTTCCAAGATCGATGATATCCCGTGCAACAACCGGATTGTTAATGTCTTCAAGTTCTGACCTGAAACTCTTCATATGGCTTTTTTTAAATTAAAAAGCCTCTCCCGTGCAGGAAAGGCTCAGATTATTTGTGGTTAGAAAATTATTAATCCGATGTTCCTGCATGAACAACCCCTTGCTTACAACAGCTGCAAAAGTGCACGCCCGGCTTCCCCTTTCTCATACAGAAATCAATTTGTCAATGAGTAATTCAAATCGAAATTATATCATTTTAAAGTCAAATTCAAACGCGGAAATCGCTTTTCGCAAATTATTAACAATGATTTTCAAAACGAACAAATGTTTGTTTAAGACGCAAACGATTGCTTGAAGGGATTTGTCATGGCGGCAGAAAAGAATCCGCCAACGCCGGGAGCTTTGGCAGTGAATTTTCAGTTGGGTCCTCCCGCATATTACGGGGCCAGTCCGGAAGCGGCAGGTTCTAGTTCTGGCCGCAGTAAAAAGTGAATTTCTTTATGCTTCCGACATTCTTGACGATCTCATACCCGTTCTCTGGCAGGAAGTTGTTTGCGTGTACGCGCGCATAGCTGACGGAAGAGACACCGGCGATGCCGTCCTGCTTTTTGAAAAGTAGCAGGCTCTTCAACGTCTTCTTCGGCCTTATTTTCCATTCGCCATTCTTCAGCCCGAACTGCCTGTTGAGATAGGCGCTCAGAACAGGTGAATGGTTGAGCAGTTGAAGCAGGTGCACGAAGTCGTCCGACGCGCGCATCACCATGCGCCATGCTGCCTCGAGGCCCCCGAAGGACTCCAGCGGCGATGGCTGAATCCGCCGGAGATCATCCAGGTTATAAAATCCCTCGGCACAGGATTCCAGCCATTGCTCGTCGAAATTGGGAGGCATGCCAAGATCGAGCACAAACCGGTTTTGATTTTTCTCAAGGCGTTTCCTTACCTCGTCAGGGAAATCGATCCTGACCTCTTCCGAAGAAACCCCGAGGATAATGTCGGCGTCGATAAAATAATCGATACTATTTTCAATGCGGACAGACCTCACGTTAAAGCGTTTGGCAAGTCCCACGGCCTGTGTATGATCGTATCCCGTGATGACGATGTTCCGGATGCCTTCGCCGGCCAGGTATTCCAGCGCCAGGCGGGCCATCAACCCGGTTCCGACGATGAGAAAATTCTTCTTGTGAAGATTCTCGACCTGATTGTAAAGAAGGTCAATACCGGTTTCGACAGCGGACGCGCAGAACTTGTCGATGCCGCTTTCGGTTCTCACGGCTTTTCCCGTCTGGATCGCCTTCATCACCGTGCTGTCAAGGGTAACCCCGAGCGCATTGCACTCCGTTGCCCATTGATGGCCGTTCATGATGTCATTCAGGATGTTAGCCTCGCCCTTCACAGATGA
>DASVOT010000225.1:0-2918 GCA_036383235.1 Chryseosolibacter sp. | reverse complement strand
ACTTTTCAGTCGTGTCATCGGAGGCGGATGCGTTTGGTGTGCGCTACGCCGGGCGGCTGGAGACGGGAAAGGATGGCGTGACGGATCCATATATGGGCAGGGGGAGCGGTGTCGGTAATCGGTGAGTCGGTCATCAGTAAGTCAGTGGTCGACGAGGCGAAAAAGAAATGATGAGTTAAAAAAATACCATGTACGACATCGAGCTAAAACTGGACGAGAACGGGAGGGGCGCATTCGTCATCGAAGACGGTGGCGCGAGGCTTGCTGAAATGGCAATCGCGATCTCGGGAGGAAATATCACTGTGTATCACACGGAGGTTTCGGATAAACTTCAGGGTCAGGGAATCGCCACGCAACTCCTGGCGAAAATGACGGCGTACGCGAGGCAGAATAAACTGAAAGTAATTCCCTTGTGTCCGTATGTCCACGCCCAATTCAAACGACACCCCGACCAGTACGCCGATATCTGGAACAAGAGCTGGCATGCCTAGCAACGTCAAAAGATTTTAGGATATTCCTCTCGACAACCCAAAGTAGCCTTATGCTGGACCTCGTCATCGAAGCGCGGAAAGCCACCCTTGGACCCGCAATGGAAGTGAAAAGAATCCTGCCGTTCCGCTCAAGGCGAATGGTCGGACCGTTTATTTTCATGGACCACGCCGGTCCGGTGACCCTGCAGCCGGACATCGGGTCGACGATGGATGTGCTTCCTCACCCGCACATTGGTCTCTCCACCGTAAGCTACCTGTTTGCCGGCGAAGTAACCCACCGCGACAGCCTGGGCGTGCGACAGGTGATCCGTCCTGGAGAAGTAAACTGGATGACCGCGGGTCGCGGGATCGCCCATTCAGAAAGATTTGAAGATCCCGCCGCACTTGCTGGCGGAAGTCTCGAGATGATCCAGACGTGGGTCGCCCTTCCTGAAAAAGATGAAGAGGCTGCCCCGTCGTTCGACAACTACAGCTCTGCGTCGCTGCCAGTGTTTACCGACAAAGGGGTGTGGATGCGGCTCATCGCCGGAGATGCGCTTGGACTGAAAAATAATGTCAGGACGCTTTCACCTCTTTTTTATTTACATGTGATGCTGGAGCCGGGCGCGAAATTCGGCCTGCCGCGCGGACACTCTGAACGCGCAATCTATGTTGCCAAGGGGAGTATTGAATTGTCCGGCACGACCTATTCAGCGGGCCAGATGCTGGTCTTCACCGCGGGCGCCGATCCGACGATCATCGCGAAAGAGCCAAGCACGCTGATGCTTTTAGGCGGCGAGCCCGTGGGCGAACGGTTTATCTGGTGGAATTTCGTTTCGTCGCGGAAGGAAAGGATCGAGCAGGCGAAGGCGGACTGGAAGGAAGGGCGGATCGTGCTTCCTCCGAATGACAATAAAGAGTTTGTTCCTCTCCCGGAGAGCAAATCAAAGCCCGCCGGCGGCCCGGCTCCCGGGCTGTTATCCTGACGACAGTTTTAAGTTATTGCAGAAACGCTTAAATTGTCTGACCTGTGATTTTTGTGATTGATGTGACTTACATGACGGAGCGACAGCGGCGTTAGGATCGTTCATTAGAATCAAATGAAATCATACTGATCATAGTCTTACAACGGAACGGGTATTGGTAGTGAAGATCCTGACCTGGCGAATCAGAGGAATTTTCCAAAGACTTCGAGGAACGGATCGCGGCCTGAGACCAGATAGAAAAACATCGCGCCGAGCCATCCATGGAAGAGGCCCAGCACATAGACGTTGCGGACTTTAAGGTAAATGGCGCCGTATACGAGCGCAAGGACGAACGTCGCCAGCATCAGCCAATAGAACGGGTAATGGAGCAGGCCAAACAGGAGAGCCGTGACGAAAATGATCAGCGCGCTGGGGAATTGGTTTCGCTCCATGTCTTTCAGGTTCCCGGCTACGATGGCGATCACGAGAAACTGCTGGATGGTACCCCATACCGGATACAGGAGTAAAACGGGAATGATGTGCCAGGTGATATGGATGGTGCCGAGGTAAAATCCCAGTGCTGCGAAAACAACGACGGCGATGAGGCCCAGAGGAAGAACGATCTTCACCGCGTCGCTGACATTGTCAACGCGAAATCCCCAGTGCCTGAGGATGCCCGGTACCTGCCTTTGTCTTGCGGCGGCGTAGATGCTCCAGCCAGCGATGGCAATGAGAATAAAGGGAAGTTTCCATTGCAGCCAGTCCATGAAAACAAATTTTCCAAGGGCCGTCATGAGCACGGCGGCGATCTCGGATTTCCGGCGGACGTCGGAGATGCGTGGAGGGGTGGGAGGCATCATCGTACCGGTAACAGGGGCAGACGTAGTAGGAAGGCGTTTATGGTGAGACATTATACGGGCCGAAGGGATAATATTATTCTAAGAACAGAATAATAATCTGAATCATCAAGGCGATTTTTGTGATTGAGTTGATTGAAAAATCAGCGTATCCCGGGATTTTTCAGGCGTATTTTAAATCTCTCTTTTAGTTATTGTCGGGCTTTTGTAAGTGGGAAGGCGCTATGAATGAAAGCCTCAAACTTTCACCGTCACTTTCAAAAACGCTGCAGGAATGGATATCGAGTTTTGATCGCGGCTTTTGTTTTGGCTGGTGAACAGGTTTTCCAGCTCGCGTTGCAGTTCACTCGTTTTTCCATTCTTCTCCGCGGCCTCGAACGCATTCATCGTTGGGCCATAATAGTTTCTGAACCTTTCGACAAACTGCTTTGGGGAGATGGATCCCCTGAACGTATAGCTTTCCCTCGAGAATGACACATTTTCAGGGCTTATTCCGGCGGCTCCGAAGCGGGCGATCACCTCGTCCTCCACTCCCCACAACATCGGACTTACAAACCCTTCGGGTGGAGGTGGAGTGTAGGCGGAACTTATTTTCAATATTTGGGCAACGAGTGTTGGGTCTCCCG
>DASVOT010000224.1:0-4030 GCA_036383235.1 Chryseosolibacter sp. | reverse complement strand
CATTATCCACCGCGGCGTCGGTCAGATTTCCGAATCTGACGTGCTGCTCGCTTCGGCATCTGACGCCATCATCGTCGGGTTCCAGGTGCGACCGTCGCAGGCCGCCAAGCGGCTTGCAGAGAACGAAGAAATTGAGATCCGCTTGTATTCGATCATCTACGATGCGATCAACGAGGTGAGGGATGCTATGGAAGGTATGCTCGCGCCGCAGGTTGAGGAAGTCATCGTGGGAAATGCCGAAGTACGCGAGGTCTTCCGGATATCCAAGGTCGGCACGATCCTCGGCTGTATGGTCACCGATGGCGTAATCAAGCGCTCGAATCCGATACGGCTTATCCGTGACGGAATCGTGGTGTACGCAGGCAAACTGTCGTCGCTCAAGCGCTTCAAGGACGATGCCAGCGAAGTCCGTTCAGGATTTGACTGCGGTATCGGTATCGAGGGCTTCAGTGACATGAAAGAAGGCGATGTCATCGAGAGCTACGAGAACCGCGAGGTGAAACGCACCTTGTAAGGCCGGGATCTGTTCCTGGTTTTTTCCGGCAGGTACTCCCTTTCATTTCCTCCTTTGCTGTCCGGCGATGGTGGGGCGTGTGCGCCTGTTTCCAGAGCAGGGGCTTTCCGCGAACAACGGTAACCGAATTTTTAAAGTAAATGCTCCGTAACATTCATCCTCACCGCCAGATGAAACTCCTGCTTCTATTCCTGGTCTTCTGCGCTTACGCCGCTTCCTCCCAGGATTTATCCATGTTTGAAAGAAAAGAATACACCTCTCCGAACGGGGGCACCTTGTTGTACCGGATCTTATACCCCGAACACTATGACCGGGGTAAAAAATATCCGCTGGTGCTGTTTCTCCATGGCGCGGGCGAACGCGGAAGTGATAATGAGAAACAGCTTATACATGGGAGCAAACAATTTGTGGAGCCCAAGGTCAGGAAGAAATATCCGGCGATCGTCGTTTTCCCGCAATGCCCGGAGGAAGACTTCTGGGCGTCGGTGAAGTTCGACCGTAATGGCAGCCCTTTCCAGTTCGATTTTGATTACAGCCGCCCTTTGAACGCGTCTTTGGTACTGGCCATTGATCTTGTTAAAACTTTGGTTGGAAACGGGAGCGTGGACGCACGTCGCGTTTACATAACAGGGCTCTCGATGGGTGGCATGGGTACCTTTGAGGCAGTGTACCACAATCCCGGTTTGTTTGCCGCTGCCATGCCTATCTGTGGTGGCGGTGATACGTTGCGGTATGAAAAAGTCAAAACGCCGTTCTGGATTTTTCACGGCGACGCCGACCAGGTAGTCGACGTAAAGTATTCGCGCGCCATGGTTGCCAGACTCAGGCAACTGAAAGTGAAAGTCAAATACACTGAGTATCCCGGCGTGAACCATAACAGTTGGGACAGTGCATTTGCAGAACCGAAGTTTCTCAGATGGATGTTTCGCAAGCGCAAAGGCAAATGATGGAATAGGCCGTTCACCTGGCTGCGGGACGAATGAGCCGACTGTGGTAAAAAAAAGTCCCGCTTTCGCGGGACCCTCTCCAATTGCAAGCAGAGAGAAAAAAGACATTTATTTGGGCTGCGAGAAATCGACCTTTGGCGCATCCTGCGCTTCAGCCGATGCCTGGAATCCGGTCTTTGGGGAGAAATCTTCGCCACCACCAAACATATTCAGGGCCATTCGCTTAAAATAGCCGCGAACATAGGAATTATATTCCCTTACGGAGTCATTGTATCGCTGCCGGGCTACGTTGATCCTGTTTTCCGTGCCCTCGAGCTGTGCCTGAAGATCCTTGAAATTTTCCGTTGAACGGATCTGCGGGTAGGCTTCAAACGCCAGGTTGATCGCGGTATTGATTCTTCGACCGGCTATATCAAGGTCCTCCGGAGTGGTTGCCGACGTGATGCCGGCCCGGGCCCGCGTCACTTCGGTAAGAATCTTTGTTTCGGTTTCGGCCGCCCCCTTGACGGTGGCGACAAGGTTGGGAATCAGATCGGCCCGCCGCTGATAGGTGGCCTGTACGTCAGCGAAATCCGCGTTCACTTTTTCCTGCGCCTGAATAGCGCTGTCATAAACTCCGGTTCCCCACATCACAAATCCAAAACCAAAAACCACGAGCACACCGATGATGACCAATGTTACCAGAAGACCTTTACTCATATTTTTTTGAATTTTGATGCGAAGGTAGCGAAAAGCATGCAAAAGCATTTTCCATGACGCAACCGCCGTCTGGGAAGGTCCTTTTTTTACGCCTTCTCCTCCCACATTCTTTCGAAATCTCCGGTTGCTATTACGTGTTGTATGATTGAAGCGCAGTCTGGTTTGAAAAGAAAACACAGTGTAACCTCTGTATTTGTATCGATTATGAATGTAACACTATCCCTTTCCAGTTTGCCACATTTCATTTTGTGTTGATGTTTCGCGTACCATATATTGAACTTTCGAATACGTCTCGGGTCATTCTCGTGAGGGGCGTAAACAATGATATCCTTACCATTACAAAATGCCTCATCCAGGATAACCGCAATAGTATCCCCCATTCGGACATCAACCGGGAAATCGCCATCCAGCTCTGCCCCAACCGGTTCAAACGCAAAGTCGAAAATTCTTTTACCGAAAGCAGAGATGTCTCTAAGGTAGACAACAAACTCTTGACCAGCACTTGTAATGAACTTTGTGGATTCGAACCCAGGTGTTAACGTAAGTGGATCTACGTTATAGGGATTCACCGATACGTAACTTCGGATTTAATTTCAGATGCCTTACCCTCCCTTATCTTCTTGCGGATAAAAGCCTTGTCAGCCAGAAACTTTTTAAGTCTGGCAATGGCCACAGGGTTGGTCAAAGTGACTTTTTTCATATTGCTGGTGTTACGAGACTTTCTTTTCCTTACCATAAGTACGAAAAAGCCTGCAAAAGTAATACCCTTGTTTTAAAAAAATAATTCTTTTCAAAAATCCCGCTAGATGACCTCAAAAAAGCAGATTTTGATATATGGCCGCCCGCACCCTCTTGATTCTGCTGCTGACTTTCTGCCCATCTATGGAAATTTTGTACCAATGCGAAAACGCAGTAATTCAAAGTGAGACACCACTCAACGGCAGCTGATCCGTCCTCGGTTCGGGACCGAAGCACATTGTAACACCTAACCCGTCTGCTACTTTGCCGCTTCCGTCATTTTTTCCGCGCTGTCCGCCATCCTCAGCTGCTCAATAAAATCATCAATTTCCCCATTCATAATCGCAGGGAGATTGTGTTGGGTAAAACCGATGCGGTGATCGGTTACGCGGCTTTGAGGATAGTTATACGTTCTGATCTTCTCGGAGCGGTCGCCGGTGCGCACGATCGATTTTCTTGCTGCGCCGATCTCGGACTGTTGCTTGGAAAGCTCCATCTCATACAGTTTGCTCTTTAACATCTGCAACGCCCGTTCGCGGTTGCCATGCTGCGAGCGCTCGATCTGGCAGGTGACGACAATTCCGGTGGGTTTATGGGTCATCTGGACTTTCGTTTCAACTTTATTAACATTCTGACCCCCTGCGCCGCTTGAGCGAGCGGTCTGAACCTCGATATCGGCGGGATTGATCTCGATCTCAACGTCTTCCACTTCGGGAAGAACCACTACGGACGCAGCGGAGGTATGGACGCGGCCCATCTGCTCGGTTTCCGGAACCCGCTGAACGCGGTGAACGCCGGACTCAAACTTGAGCAGCCCGTAGGCGCCTTCTCCCGTCACACTGCTGATCACCTCCTTATATCCGCCGGCCGTGCCCTCCGTTACGTCCATAACCGACATTTTCAGCCCTTTGCGGTCGCAAAATCTTTGATACATTCTCCAGAGATCGCCGGCAAAGATGGCAGCTTCGTCGCCCCCTGTTCCGGCGCGGATTTCCAGGATGACGTTCTTGTCGTCGTTTGGATCTTTTGGAATGAGCAGATCTTTCAAAGCGTCGTCAAGGGTTTCGATTTTTGCTTGCAGCTCGTCGATTTCCATTTTCGCAAAATCGCGCATTTCCGGATCCTTCTCTTT
>DASVOT010000223.1:0-1843 GCA_036383235.1 Chryseosolibacter sp. | reverse complement strand
TCTCTTCATGACCCGGTTTCCCATGGATGACGACCGTATAGTGGTCCTGGCCGAGCTTCTGCGCGCGGTTCCCGACCTGTTCTACAAAGGGGCACGAGGTGTTGTACTTCTGCACTTCCACTCCTTTGTCCAGCAAAAGGTTCTCGATCTCAAGTGTGGTGCCAAAAGCGGGGATGATCACCACATCGTCGGATCTGATCTCGTCCCAGGGAATCAGCTGCCTGCCGTCGGTATCCATAATGAAGGTGATACCGCGGGTCTCAAGGTCCCGGTTCACTTCCTGATTGTGAATCATCTGGCTTAAGAGAAAAACGCGTTTTGAATCATTTTCCTCCAACGCCTTGTAGCTGATCTCGATGGCGTTTTCAACACCGTAGCAAAATCCGAAATGCCGGGCGAGATAGAACACAACAGGGCCGAAGTCAAGAACCGACGGCGAAAAATCCTGTTTTCGAAGATCCTTCAGCCTCCGGATCTCTTTTATCCTTCCCGTCAGCGATGAGCGGTAATACGCGGGTATGTCGAACTTTTTAATGGCAGTAGCTTATCCAATCCTAACCGAAAAATCAGGAGCTTTGTTCGTAAAGTAAATGAATCGGGGGGCCAAAAAAAAATGAGTACGCGGCCCCGTTTCGGGGGCCGCATACTTCAGGCTGCTTTTGATAGCTTATCTTCTCTTATGGATTTTATTCTTGGTTCCTTCTTTTCAAGATCAAACCACATCACCTCCACGAGATTTTTGCGGATGTACTTCAAAACCTCCATCACTTTCCCATCAGTCTTACTGCGAACGTGTTCACCTTTTCTAAACAATCTTCTCATATCGAAAAATATATTACTACTTTCTAAAGGCGTAGTTGTATTCACCTTTCGGATTTTGTTTATACGTTCCCGAAAGGATCACCAGCTCACCCGGTTTCTTCTCCCTCATCATCTGGTCAAATTCTTTAACGGATTTGACCGGCCGGTCGTTTACCCGCGTAATGATAAATCCTTCCTTGATATCGGTATACCTCGAAAGCTTTCCGTTCTCAAGGGATTTTACCATGACCCCGTTTTCAATGCCGAGTTTCTGGAGATCAGCCTTGTCCACATTAGCCACTTCCATGCCAAGTGACGCCAACCCTTCAATGTCGTCGGCTTTAACCGGGCCCACTTTGCCTTCCCGATTTTTCAGGACCACCGGGAACGTAAGCTCTTTGCCGTGGCGGTTAATGGTGATATTTACTTTGTCGCCCGGTCTGCGAGTACCAATATACTCAATTAACGCAGAGTTTGAGCGGATAGGAGTTTCGTCAATTTTCACGACCACATCGCCTTCTTTCAACCCCGCCTCTTTGGCCGAGCTCTGGTCAGCGAAAGCAGAGATATAAGCCCCCGTCGTGACATTGAGGTCGTGCTCGTGCGCTAACTGGCTGTTTACACTGGTAATGGACACTCCCAGCCACCCGCGCTGAACCACACCGAACTCGATGAGATCCTGAACGATCTTGCTGACAATGTTCGATGGAACTGCAAATCCGTATCCGGAATAAGACCCGGTCGGGCTGGCGATAGCTGTGTTAATGCCCAGCAAACCACCCTGAAGATCGACGAGCGCGCCGCCGCTGTTCCCCGGATTGATCGCCGCATCTGTCTGAATGAACGATTCAATCGCCGTGCTCCCATTCTCCGTATTCCGGCTCAATATATTTATACTCCTGCCTTTTGCGCTGATGATTCCCGCAGTAACGGTGGAATTCAGGTTGAACGGATTGCCCACGGCGAGCACCCACTCTCCCACCTTGGCTTTGTTTGAATCTACAAACGAGAGAAAAGGGAGATCTTTTTCTTCGATCTTGAG
>DASVOT010000222.1:0-3100 GCA_036383235.1 Chryseosolibacter sp. | reverse complement strand
CCTCGCCTGCAGCAACTTCCTCGCTTTCAATCGGAGAGACTGTTACTAAAATGGCTGTTAATAAACTCGGGTAAATCTTATTGGGGAGTATTCGACTGGAGTTTTACCGAATGGCCCGGCGCAGATTGGCACCCCGGCGTTGAACCCTTATATTGTGCGAGATCTATGGACAAGTTAACGCCACAGGAGGCACAGCGATATAGCAGGCATTTGGTCTTGCAGGGTTTCGGGGCGGAGAACCAGCTGAAGCTGCGCAACGCCAGCGTATTGGTCGTGGGCGCCGGCGGCCTGGGATGTCCCGTTCTGCTATATCTGACAGCTGCCGGCGTCGGCACCATTGGCGTAGTCGACAGTGACAAGCTTGAAATTTCGAATCTCCAAAGGCAGATTCTTTACACCCTTGCTGACATCGGGCTGAACAAAGCCGAAGCCTCCGTTGCCAGGCTTCGACAACTCAATCCATTGCTGTCATTTACAAGCTATTCAGAAAGGCTGACGTCAGCAAACGCTCTGGCTATTGTAAAGAAATATGACATCGTAATCGATGGAACCGACAATTTCCCGACAAGGTATCTAATCAACGACGCCTGTGTTTTACTCGATAAGCCGTTTGTGTATGCTTCCATCCTCGAGTATGAGGGACAGGCGGCGGTTTTTAATCTAAGGAATTCCCGGGGCGATTTCAGCGCGAACTACCGCGACATTTTTCCCGAACCGCCTCCGCCCGACAGCATTCCAAATTGTGAGCAGGCGGGAGTGCTGGGTGTCTTGCCGGGGTTGCTCGGCTGCATTCAGGCAAATGAAGCGATAAAAATAATTACCGGGATCGGAGAGCCGCTGAGCAACAAGCTTTTGATCCTGGACAGCGCCAGTATGCAACAGTCGTTGATACGCATCCCGGATCACCAGGCCCGACGAAAAATAAAGACCCTCATTGATTATGAAGATTTTTGTGGCATAAATCCCGGGAAAAATAAATCTTTGACCGATAAACCACTCATGATGAAAGAAGTCACGGTACAGGAATTGAAAAAGATGATGGATTCAAAGGCAGATTTCCAGCTTATCGATGTTCGCGAGCCTCACGAATACGATATCTGCAATCTCCACGGTGAGTTGATCCCGATGTCCGATATACCTGCAAATGTAGATAAGATCTCCAAAGACAAGCAGGTCGTGCTGCATTGCCGGAGTGGAAAAAGGAGTGGTGACATGTTGCTATGGCTGGAAAAAAACCACGGCTTCAAGAATCTTTATAACCTGAAAGGCGGTATCCTGGCCTGGGCGAGGGAAATCGACCCCGAGTTTCCCACCTATTAGCGCATTCACGGGGCCAAGAGACTTATTTGCCAATAGCGCCCGCGATATCCGCGATAATATCCTGCACGTTCTCGAGTCCCGCCGAAATCCGGATCAGGCCCGGTGTAATGCCGACCGCCAGGCGCTCGTCGTCGGTTAGCTTGGAGTGTGTCGTGGAGGCGGGATGGATCGCAATCGTGCGTGTGTCGCCCAGGTTAGGTGTGTGGGAGATCATTTTCAGAGAATTCAGAAACTTTCTTCCCTGCTCCAGGCCCCCCTTCACTTCGAAGGTGACGAGTCCTCCGCCGAGGCGCATCTGTTTTTTTGCCAGCTTGAACTGTGGATGCGAAGGCAGCATCGGGTATTTCACACGCACAACCTGCGGATGCGATTCCAGGTAGCGGGCGATCTCAAACGCGTTTTGACAGTGGCGATCCATCCTGACGGCAAGGGTTTCGAGGCTTTTGGAAAGCAGCCATGCGTTGAATGGAGACATAGAAGGCCCCGTGTGGCGGGCGAAGAACTTGATTTCCTTGATGAGCTCCTTTTTTCCGAGAACCGCGCCCCCGATGACGCGGCCCTGGCCGTCGATGAACTTGGTCGCAGAGTGCGTAACAAGATGGGCGCCCCATTTGGCGGGGTTTTGCAGATAGGGAGTGGCAAAACAGTTATCCACGTTAAGGATAATGTTTTTCTTTTGCGCCAATTTTCCCAGCCACTCGAGATCGATAAGATCAAGGGCCGGATTCGAAGGCGTTTCGACAAAGATCATCCTCGTGGCAGGCGTGATCTTTTCCTCCCAGGTATCCGGCTCATTCACATCCGCATAGCTGTGAGAAATTCCGAACCTCGGGAAAATGGTGTTTAATATCTGGTGCGTCGACCCAAAAACCGAGCGGCAGGCCAGGACATGGTCTCCTGACTTCAACAAGGCAGCCATGCTGCTGTACATTGCCGCCATTCCCGACGCGGTGGCAATACCTTCCTCCGTGCCTTCCAGTGCGCAAAGCTTCTCGACAAATTCGTTTGTGTTGGGGTTCGAATACCGGCTGTAGATGTTGCCGGGAATCTCGTCGGCAAACATTGCACGGGCCTGCTCGGCATCCTCGAAAACAAAACTGGATGTGAGAAACAGCGGCACAGAGTGTTCCCTGAATTCTGTCGTTTTCGATTGGATCCTGATAGCATCCGTTTCAGAATATCCGTTCCGACCCTGTGATGATTCTTCCTTGCTCATATTGTCTTCATGACATTCAACTTCTTACTCGGCAATGACTTCAAAGCTATGGGTAATTTTCGCTCCGGCCTTCTCCATTGTCCTGGAAACCGAACAATATTTTTCGAGAGACAGGGTAATGGCCTTTTCAACTTTGTCCGGATCAAGGTTACCAAAAAACCTGTAATGTGCATGCACACTTACATAGAGCGAGGGCACTGCGTCTTTCTCCCGTTCGCCGGTCACCGTGATTTTCATATCTTTCAAATCCTGTCGTTGTTTCTTCAGGATGCCGATAATATCGATGGCCGAGCATCCTCCCATTGCCGCGAGCATCATTTGCATGGGGCGCATGCCCTGATTCGATCCGCCGGCCTTCGCAGACGCATCGAGATGAACAGTATTTCCGTCTTCGTTGGAAGCGGCGAAGTGAAATGCGTCATTCAAACGATTGAGTTCAATTTTTATCATGGTGTTTTCTTTTGGGCCATATTAAACTGCCGGCAATCATGGCCGCGAGACTTACCAGCGTTGCCGGCACAAGGCTTGGCCAGGCAGTGTCATAAAATTCAAATATAATCCAAG
>DASVOT010000221.1:0-2609 GCA_036383235.1 Chryseosolibacter sp. | reverse complement strand
GGCGATGCCGACAGCTATTTTCTTTTCTATGAGGACGATGGAAATTCGTTTGATTATCAGAAAGGTTTTTTTTCGAAGCGACTCCTGCGCTTTGAGCCATTGGAGAACCGGTTTATCATCCAGGCAGCAGAGGGGAATTTTCCATCGGCGTTCAAAAAAATCAGGGTGATCTTTCATGGGTTTCCCGCGATGAATACGGTGCGCATCAATGGTCAGTCAACCGATATTCACCCGGAGATCAACCGCTTTTTCAAGGGGCTGGAGAAATACGACCCCATCAAAGATCCCGAACCCGCGCCTGAGGAAACAGTCATGTCGGTGGAAGTCGCGAATTCAGCAGACGCGATTTCATTTGAATGGGGAAACCGGTGAGGTGATCCGTCATCCGGAATCGGTGATCGGTGTGTCCAGCTACCGGATTTGGTCGCGCGAAATAAATTCACCACTTTCAGGGTATGAGTACCGACCCCATGGAAAGACCCCGTCTCGGATTCTGGCAGATCTGGAACATGGGTTTTGGATTTCTGGGAATCCAGTTTGGTTTTGCCTTACAGAACGCCAATACCAGCAGGATCTTTGAGACCCTCGGGGCTGATCCCTCGAGTCTCGCGCTTTACTGGCTTGCAGCGCCGATTACCGGCCTCGTCGTTCAGCCCGTCATCGGATATTACAGCGATCGCACCTGGCACCGCAGGTGGGGACGCAGGAGACCTTACTTCGGGATCGGTGCGGTGCTGGCATCCCTTGCGCTCCTCCTCATGCCTAACTCATCCACCCTCTGGATGGCCGTGGGTGTGCTCTGGATCATGGATGCTTCCATCAATATCAGCATGGAACCCTTTCGCGCGTTTGTCGGCGACAAGCTGCCGCCATCCCAGCGCACAACCGGTTTCGCGCTCCAGAGTTTTTTCATCGGCACCGGTGCCATCATCGCATCCTCCCTCCCGTGGGTCTTCACGAACTGGTTCGGTATCTCGAATACCCCTGACCCTGGCATGGTTCCCGATTCTGTGCGGTACTCATTTTACATCGGAGCGGCGATGCTCACCCTGACAGTTTTCTGGACGGTGTTCTCTTCCTCGGAGTACCCGCCGGCAAACCCGGACGAACAAGACCGCCGGCGCAACGAGCGGAGAAAGATTGAGAACGAGGCTTATTTCAAAACCAGATTCCGGAATACGGGCGTTCTCCTGCTGGGCCTGGGCACGATCATCTCCGCCATGATCTACAGCAGCCATCTGGAGAAAGAGCTGTATGTCCTTGGCCTTGGCCTGGCTATTTTCGGATTGGCTTTCCTCATCTCGTCCATATTCATCGCCCGCGACCAGTCGCATCTTGGCCTCGTTCACATTACGAAGGACTTCACCAGCATGCCCAGGACGATGGTGCAGCTTGCCTACGTACAATTTTTCTCGTGGTTCGCGTTGTTTTCCATGTGGATCTACACGACCCCCGCAGTAACAAGTCACATTTTCCACTCCGGCGACCCGACTTCGGCGGCGTACAACGAAGGCGCCAATCTCGTCGGCAACCTGTTTGGAGGTTACAACGGTATCGCCGCGCTGGCTGCGTTTTTGTTGCCCGTGCTGGCGAAGCACACAAGCCGCCGGGCCACGCATCTCGTAGCGTTGCTCTGTGGAGGCGCAGGGCTCATCTCCATTTATTTCATCTCGGACCCTGCGTGGCTTTGGCTGTCGATGGTTGGGGTGGGTATTGCCTGGGCCAGTATTCTGTCCGTGCCGTATGCGATGCTTTCGGGTTCGCTGCCACCGGAGAAGATGGGCTATTACATGGGCGTGTTCAATTTTTTTATCGTGATTCCC
The DNA here is from genome assembly GCA_036383235.1 of Chryseosolibacter sp. GTDB lineage: Bacteria > Bacteroidota > Bacteroidia > Cytophagales > Cyclobacteriaceae > Chryseosolibacter. The sequence goes on along the minus strand of DASVOT010000221.1, from coordinate 786 downwards.
CAGATCGTCGCCGGTACGCTGCTGGGATTCATGCTGAATAAATTATTCGGAGGCGAATCCATCTATATCCTGGTAGCAGGCGGGATATCGATGATCGTGGCCGCGTTCCTTAACCTGCTCGTGGAGGACCGGGGATAGGGAAAATTCGAGATTCGGTGGCTGAGCCTGTCGAAGCCCAAAATTCAAGATTCAAAATTTCAAGATTGAAAATTCAAAATTTTAAGATTCGGATTCAAAATCATTCAACATTGAAAGGCGTGAGAAAGTGTATGGCGATCGTATGGATACTGTGTCTTCAGCTTGTTGCCCATGGACAAGCGCAGAACACATACGCCGATTTCACCTCGACCATCAATAAGCTGTACACAGCCACAGATACCGAATTGGAGGGGACGTGGAAGCAATTGGTCTCTGATAAGAGGATCCCGCTGACATGCGAGGATTCCGTGGCTTTTCTTTATCACGGCCACGCCGCCAGCGTTGCCTGGGTCGGAGATTTCAATGCGTGGGGATATGATAAGCAATTCGCAAACAAGGGCAAGCAGATCCGGAAAACGGATTACTGGATTTTAAGGACCTCCGTACCGAAGGACGCGAGGCTTGATTACAAGATACTCGTAGACGACAGGCAGTGGCTGCTGGATCCTTCGAATGTAGCATGCCAATGGTCGGGCGTCGGCGGTGGAAGTCTCAATTCCGAATTGCGCATGCCCTACTGGCGGAGGGACAGCCTGACGTCCTCGCGGATCACAGCCTCGCCGCGCGGCCAGCTGCAGAAAGACATCG
>DASVOT010000220.1:0-4900 GCA_036383235.1 Chryseosolibacter sp. | reverse complement strand
GGTCGAAGAAATCACCGTTTTTTCCCGACTGGTAATCAAATTGCCGATAGGCGTAATTGTTTCCCACGAACAGGGGCCAGCCGTAGTAACCTGCTTTTTGCGCCTGGTTGACCTCGTCATAGCCGCGCGGTCCGCGAGTAGCCAGACTGTCATTGGGGGCATCCGGGCCGACTTCTCCCCAATAGAGGGTGCCGTTCTTCTGATCCACCGAAATGCGATAGGGATTGCGGTCACCCATCACGTAGATTTCAGGTCTGGTCTTCTCGGTGTTCGGAGGAAAGAGATTTCCTTTCGGAATTTCATAGGAGCCATCTTCATTCACCTTGATGCGAAGAATCTTGCCGCGAAGGTCATTGGTATTGGATGACGAGCGGCGGGCGTCGTATTGCTCGTGTCCCGGGATATCATTCATGGGGCTGAATCCGCTGTTCGCAAATCTTGCGTCCGGCTCATTGAATGGAGTTGAGTTGTCGCCGGTCGAGAGGTAGAGTAGTCCGTCGGGTCCGAAGGCGATAGACCCGCCGGTGTGGCAACAGATCTGCCGCTGGGATTTTACCTCGAGAACCACCTTCTCGGTCGACAGGTCCAGGGTATCGTTCTTGAAAGTAAATCTTGACAGGCGGTTTACGGAACTGTCAACGGGGCTGTAATAAATATAGATCCAGTTATTTTTCGCGAATGCCGGATCTTTGGCAAGGCCCATCACACCCTCTTCGGCGTTGACGCGCGGCACCGAAGTCTTCCAGTATACATTGAGAAATCCTACCTGCTTTATGTTCTTCGTATCGTGCTTGTACATCATCAGCTCACCCCTTCTCTGCGTGACCAGTATATCGAGGTTGGGAAGAATGGTCATTTCCGTGGGCTCGAAGAAGGTGCCGTAGGCGAGCTGCGTTTTCGTAAACCGGTCCTCATCAGGAGGAAGCTGCGTCTTTGCCTGGCGATAATTCAACTCCTCGTTCTCACCCATGGCGTACTGAATTCCGCCGAGCAGGTGCTTGAGGTAATTTTCCTCGGAATAGCTTTCTTCCGTGTGGCCCATTTCGGTATAGAAGGCGCGGCCCCCGTCATATTCATGATACCAGCTCATCGGATGAAATTTGCCGTTCGCGCCGCCTTCGTAAGACGACTCATCGATGGTGATCAGCACGTGCACATCCGGGTTGATATTCTTGAAGTTGTAGAGCTCGTCCGTCCTTTGCCAGACACTGTCAGCAAAAAACCGGGTAGCGGGAAAATCCCTGTCCTTGATGACAAACCGGGCTTGCTGAGGTTTCGGGTGGCTCATGAAATACGCTCCCACGAGCTTTCCGTACCATCTCCAGTCGTATTCCGTGTCGGTGGCGGCGTGCACACCTACGAAACCACCGCCCGCCTGAATGTATCGCTCAAAGGCTGCCTCCTGGCGGTAATCCAGCACGTTGCCCGTCGTGCTGAGAAAGATCACCGCAGCATATTTCTTCAGCGAGTCTTCCTGAAAATAAGCTGCATTTTTGGTGGTGTCGACATCAAAACCATTCTGCGCCCCGAGCTTTTGAACAGCGGCAACACCTGCTGGTATCGAGCTGTGAACAAACCCCGCGGTTTTGGAGAAGACCAGCACGCGCGGCTTGCCCTGTCTCTTATGGCTGCAGGAGGTCAGGACCACAGCAGCGCTGACGGCAAGAAGAAAAAGAATTCTTTTCATATTCATTTGAAATTCAATCGATTTGGCAAGATAAGGGATACGTGTAGGTAAAACATGTTTAATCAGCGAATGAACGGATGCGTTTCCGCCCTTTCGTTTTTCAGGCGGTAAGAATAGTAAAAAATGACCAATTAAACATGGTTTAACAATTTGTATGACAGACGGCAGAGCATTTGCCGAGCCGGTGCGGATTTTGGGCTGACCGGGGGCTTAAACAGATTAAGACAGCCCCCCGGAACACCGGTGGCGGAAAGATCCGGTCATGTGTCCTTCTCCTTTCGGACAGGGAATCTTAGCCGCGCAACAGAACGGGACGGGAGAAACAAAAATTTGCCTCCAATTGAAGCAAAACCGCCCCGAGGATCAACTTATTTTTTATAGATTGGTTAGATATTTCAACCAGCGTCCAAATTCATTGTCATGATCTTTCAACCGCACAAAAAGGCCGTCAGATTTTTGGTGACCATCTTCCTCGGTTTCCTGCTGGCGGGCGTAATCATACTGAGCTGCAACCGATCGCCTGCGGTGAAGGATACGGCTGCGGCCGATGAAAATCTATTTCCCGCCCAGCTCGTCTCGTTCGTTCCCTATGAGAAAAATCCATTGTTTACCGGCACGGGACAGGATACCTGGGACGAAAAGATCCGGGAAAGGGGATACATCCTTCGCGAAGCCGACGGCTATCACATGTGGTACACTGGCTATCGGGAAAAAACCGGGGATGAGATCAAGCTGCTCGGCTATGCCACCTCTCCCGACGGCATTGCCTGGACGCGGTATGCGGGCAATCCGATCTTTACGGAAAACTGGGTAGAGGATGTGATGGTAGTCAAGCACGACAGCCTTTATTATATGTTTGCTGAAGGCAGAAACGATGTGGCGCACATGCTGACCTCCCGCGACAAGATCCACTGGAAAGACCACGGGTCGCTGCAGATCAGGCAGACCAACGGCGCGCCTCTAACGCCCGGGCCATACGGTACTCCTTCCGTTTATATTGAAGGCGACGTCTGGAATTTATTCTATGAACGCAACGACGAGGGCGTCTGGCTGGCGACCTCGAAGGATCTGAAAGAATGGAAGAATGTTCAGGATGAGCCCGTGCTGAACATGGGGCCTGAAGCATACGATCGATTCGGAGTGGCCGTGAACCAGGTGATCCGTTTCGGCCATCACTACTACGCTTATTACCACGGAACACCCACAAAGGACTGGAGCGAGTGGAATACGAATGTGGCGGTATCGGATGACCTTGTGCACTGGAAAAAATATCCTTCCAATCCCATCCTGCAGGAAAATAAATCCAGCGGCATCCTGGTCGACGATGGCAAACAGTATCGGCTTTATTCCATGCATGACCAGGTGCAGCTGCATTTTCCGGCTGCGAAGTAAGCGTATCCTTTTGTTGCGAAGAACTGAACCCTGACGTGCAAGGGCTGAAGTTTTTTTTCCGTCGGTCGGCAGATTGAAAACGGGTGTTTCCGCTGCTTGGAAAAATCACCTTGCGCGCGAGAGAAGGTTCCCTCTGTATCGATCGCTTACATTTGTCACTACTGCCGGTGTGGAAAAAAAAAGACACTGCCGCTTTCATCAGCGAGCGAACTGCTGCCATGAAAAAAATAACCGCCACTCGCCTGCTTTTAAAACGTTTAAGCCAATTATTTAAATAATTCCTGTTGAATCACGTTTAAGAAAGATAACTTGAAACTTAAACGGCGGTTGAACGCACAGGCAATGAACGGGAAAAGAAATGTCTCCAGACAAGAGGGGGTGGTAGTTCTGAATATCGACGACGACCCGGAGGACCTCGATATATTTTACAAGGCGGTCAAGACGGTGAATCCCCTGGCGAAATGTCTCCTCGCCCGCGATGCAAGGGAAGCGCTTAGCCTGTTGCGGGACGCCATCGTACCCGACTATATCTTTCTTGATATCCACATGCCGTTGATGGATGGGAAGACGGTATTGTCTGAGCTGCGTCAAAACAGGAAACTGGAGACCGTTCCCGTTATTATGTATTCGACGAAGATCAACCCGGCCGAGACCGAAGAGTACGAGGCGCTGGGCGCAAAGGAATTCCTCAACAAGCACAATGATTTCAGCAGCCTCTGCAATGCGCTCGACCTGCTGTTAAAGAGAATTGTGTGAGGGTCGACAAGTAGTTCTGAGAAACCCCTCGCGCTTCGCGCGATACAAAATCTTATCTTTTCAAAAGCGGGTCATGCATGTGAACGAACCATCGTGACGGATGCCGCATCAAATGTTCCGCAAGCGACTTCAGGCGGAACATGTAAATCTGTGAGGGCGTAAAAACAGGAGAGTCATCCGCGTGGGATGACTCTCCTGGCATTTAATGTTAACCAATGATCCTGCACGAATGCAGGGACAAGCCAAAGGGTTACTTCACATTATTGTTAACCACTTTAGCGAGCTCGAACATGGAGATCTGGTTCTTGCCTCCGAAAAGTGGTTTCAACTTTCCGTCAGCGTTGATCATCCTTCTGTTCTTGGAATCCTGAAGGCCGTTCCTCTTGATGTAACCCCAGATCTTCTTGATGATCTCCGTTCTGGGCAGAGGTTTGCTACCCACCACTTCTGCGAGCGCAGGGCTAAGGGTGAGAGGAGCCATAAAGGCAGCGTTCGGTTTTCTTGCTGATTTTTTACCGGCTTTCTTTTTGGGCGCCTTTTTAGCGGCCTTCTTTGCCGACTTCTTGGCGCTTTTCTTTGCGGCCTTTTTGGGCCCTTTCTTCGCTGCCTTCTTAGCAGCTTTCTTCGCTTTTTTTGCCATAGCGTTTTAAATTTAAAAGTTAATTAATTAAAGTGTAATCGTTGGTAATCTATGATAAGGGGATCTTCCGGTGCGAATATAACATCCTTGGGGAATCCGGAGTATTCTTTTATATCGATACAGGCTAACAGATCAGCGTTCATCAGGTTAAACGTTTCACTAAAATACAGGTGTTCGCTAAATTATCCTAATACACAAATCATCTTTTCTTCTGATATTCATTAAAAGACTGTGCCCATCCGGCGCGTTGTCCCTCGGAAAGAGCAATGATTTTCATCCCGGAAGTGGAGACGACGGCGACGAGCGCGGGAGAAATCGTCTGAAACTCGTACCTTCATTCAACGGGTGCACGTAACGGCTTACGAGGTAAAATCCCTGTTTTCAGGGTAGAATCAATCGGTTTTTTGCCATTTTCCCCTATGAAA
>DASVOT010000219.1:0-5522 GCA_036383235.1 Chryseosolibacter sp. | reverse complement strand
CCGCTTACGTCTGCCAGATCCACGCACGCGAAGTTTCGCTTGGGTCCCAGGTTTGAAAGGTATTCGGTATGAACGCGCACCAGCTTCATCCGCAATTCCTTTTCCTTGTCTTTAACATGAAAAAAACCACCACCTGTTTTGGTTTTCTCCTGTATATAGGTTTTGATCCCTTGCTCAATCTGGTCGATGCTAACTTTTTGGATATTCGCTTTCGGCGGGGCAGCCTTTTGCTCCTGATCGGAAGCCGGGCCGGAATGGCATGAGCTGAACAGGATCAGCAATGCGGAAATTGTAATACGCGGTAAGCTCATAATCAAAGCAATGTCTTTAGTGACTACATTATTTTATTTTTCGCCGGCGTCGTCTCACGGACGGGTAGTCAACCCCAGCCGGACATCAAATATAAGCTTTGAATTTGATTTCATTCCATTTCCCGCAAAACATTCAAACCCGAGGAATGCGAACCCGCGGCGGCGCAAATCCGGGCTTATTTTCCTACCTTACTGTTCGATAAAAAACAACTGACCGGAGCATCCTCAAAAGTATTCGGCACAGCTCGTGCTCATTGGAAGAACAGGAAACAAGCGCGATGATTCAAATTAAATATGGCAGGAAAGATCAATGGAGGCAGATACGTTCTTGCGGTAAAAGACCTGGACCGATCAGCCGGCTTTTACAAGGACAAGCTGGGGTTCCGCACGCTATGGGCTGACGACGGGTGGCATTTTCTTGCCCGGGACAACATCAGAATAATGATCGGCGAATGCCCGGACGACGTTTCCGCCCGGGAGACAGGATGTCATTCCTATTTCGGGTATTTCGACACGGAAAATATCGACGACCTTTACGCGGAATATTTGTCGAAGGGAATTGAGGTCGTCAGCAAGCTCGAAGACAGGCCCTGGGGCCAGCGCGAGTTTGGCATTCGCACCATCGATGGCCACAGGATCACGTTTGGCCAGGCAGCCTCTTAGAAACCGTAAAGCCAATCTGACGCTTGAATGAATTAAAAACATAAAAATCTGAAAATGAAGAAAACCATTTATCCCCTGTTCCTGCTGCTGGCAGGAATCTCGGCCTGCCAGGTGGCCACGAAACCGGATGAATCGCCGGGGAGCGCGGCCATCGTCAGCGAACCGGTAAAAACGCGCATCGATTCAACCCTGAAGGCCATGGTGGATTCCGGTCAGATCGCGGGGGTGTCAGCTCTGATATATGAAAAGAACCGCGAAGTCTATTATAATGCTTTTGGCTTCGCCGACCGGGAAGCCGGAGTTGCCATGGATCGCGGCACCATCGTGCGGATCTTTTCGATGACCAAGCCCATCGTTGGTACCGCGCTCATGAAGCTGTACGAGAAGGGAGCCTTTCAGCTGGATGATCCGCTCTCCAAATACGCGCCTGAATTCGCAGACCTGAACGTATTCAAGGGCGTCGATTCCAAAGGCAACCTTATCCTTGAACCTTTGAAACGACCGGTCACGATACGCGACATCACCCGGCACACGGCAGGGTTCGCAAACCGGACGGACATTGAAGGGCTCGGCCAGCTGGTAAAAGATGCGGATGCACTGAATCCGCGAAACACCCTTGAGCAGATGGCGCAAAAGCTCGGCAAACTCCCCCTCCTGTTCCAGCCCGGCGAACAATGGGCGTATGGCCCTTCCGTTGATGTGCAGGCGTTTCTCGTGGAGCGGATCTCGGGGATGCCGTTCGAGGCGTACCTGCGGGCGAACGTGCTGGATCCCCTGGGAATGAAAACGACGCGCTACTTCGTTCCGGAAAGCGACCGGAAAAGGTTTGCGGCGATGTATCGCATGGGCGAGGACGGCACGCTTGCCAGGATTCCGGATGAAGAAGCAAACGCCTTCAACACGAACCCCTGGCCTTTGACGCCCGGCGGCTTTGGCCTCACCTCCACTCTCGACGATTACATGAACTTCGCACGCATGCTGGTCAACAACGGCGCACTTGACAGCGTCAGGATCCTGAACGAAGAGACCGTGAAGCGGATGGCCACCAACCATCTTTCCGACTCGATCAAGGAACGTATGTGGCTGCCGAGCAAGGGCCAGGTCGGATTTGGCATCGACTTCGCCGTTCGCCTCCGCCCTCCTGCTTCCAAAGACGAGAACCATGGAATCGTAGGGGAATTTTTCTGGGACGGAGCCGCCAGCACGCTCTTCTGGGTTGATCCGGTCAATGAGCTGACGGCCGTGCTCTTTGTGCAAAAATTGCCCTTCGACCGCGCGCTGCATAAAAAATTCCGCGACGCGATCTATGGAATTTACGATCCTGCAGGAAAAGGGGAAAAGGGGGCTGACGCCATGTAAAGTCAGGGGCCAGTCTGGGAAAACGGCGGTTTGTCAGAACGGACGTTCTTCACAAACTTCTGTTCTTTCTCGGCGAAAACCGCTATCTTTTCAGGAGGTGGCACAATCACTGTGCCTGCACAAAACCATTAAACCCTTGAAAAATATGTTACGCCAGAGCCTCCGCTGCCTGCTGCTAGCTGTACCGTTATTCATCTTCTCCTGCGATAAAAAACAAGCTCCCCCTGACGGCTTTCAGATCGAGCCGGGTTTCGACCTGGCGCTGGTGGCGAGCGAACCGCTCATCAAAGATCCCGTTGACCTCGAGTTCAATGAAAAGGGCGAGGCCCTGGTACTGGAAATGCCGGGATATCCGTTTGAAGACTCCCAGAGCCGGATCGTCATCCTGAACGACAAAAACGACGATGGCGTTTATGATGACAGCCATGTTTTCGCGGAGAATCTCCAGATGGGAGCATCCATCCTTCCCTACAAAGACGGCGTGCTGGTCGCCGCCCCACCCTATCTCCTGTTCGTGAAGGACACCGACCAGGATAACAAAGCGGATGCCGTAGATACCCTCATGGGTGGTTTTTCGACTGGAAATCTCCAGCACAATTATAATGGTCTTACCTATGGAATGGACAACTGGATCTACGCCGCGAACGGCGGCAATTCCGGGAAGCCGTACTGGTGGGGTGATCCTTCCTCGGCCACGGATATGCGCGGCCAGGACCTGCGGTTCGACCCGGAGCGGAGAATAATGGAACGCATCGGCGCCTCCTCGGGAGGTTTTGGGCTGGGCATGGATGAATACGGACGCATCTTTGAAACCCACAACCTCAATCACATTTCCCACCTGATTTTTCCCGAGCGCTATCAGAAAGACACGCGGCTGATGATCGATCATTCGCTGAAGAATATTTCCGATCACGAGGAAAATGGTCTGGCGCGTATCTATCCGATCGGTGAACAGGAGTCGCGCGTGAATCATCCGGAGCAATCCGGGTATTTCTCCGGATCGTGCGGTATCACCTATTACGGAGGAAACGCTTTCGGGCCGGAATACGAGAACACCGTATGGGTTGCCGACGTGGTCCTCAATCTTGTTCATGTCGACAAGATCAAACCTGACGGCGCCGCTCTGACAGCCACTCGTCTTTTGCAGCAAAAGGACTTCCTGGCAAGCACGGACCGCTCATTTCGTCCTGTGAACATGGCAGTCGGACCGGATGGTGCCGTTTATGTCGTGGATATGTACCGCAAGGTGATTGAGCATCCGGAATGGATTCCCGACGAGATTGAAAAAGGACTGGACCTGAATGCCGGAAAGGACAAGGGCAGGATTTACAGGATCACAAAAAGCAACACCCGACCGGCGCGCTTCGATTTCAAGAGCCTGGAAAGCGCCGAGGGCCTTATCGGAAACCTTTCAAGCAACAATCAATGGATCCGCAAGACTTCGCACCGCCTCCTGATGGACCGGGAGCTGAACGACGAGGGCATTCGCAAGCTCGGCGATCTGTTATCCGCGGAATCCGCGTTCGGTCGCCTGCATGCAATGTGGATCCTGTCATTAAAAGGAAAGCTGACGGAAGCACAATTGCTCAAGGCGCTGGACGATGCAACGCCCGGGGTACGCGAGAACGCGCTCATGGTCGCCGAGAAAAGCCTGTCATCCAGCGATGCCCTGTTAAAGAAGTGCCTGGCGATGTGCGGTGACGATGACCAGCGCGTGAGAATGCAGGCGGCTCTTTCCGTCAGTGTCCTGCCAAAGGAAGCGCTGCAGAGAAATCAGGAAGGCATTGTATCCGCCCTCGTCGGCGCGGCGAAAAAACCTGCCGATGAATGGAACGACGCCGCCATGACGCTGGCTGCAAAAGAGGCGTCTGTCGAATTGTTCGACCGCCTCGTGGCGGCGGGGAACCGATCGGAATCGCTTCTGGAGTCGCTGGCCATGGTAAGCAGCCAGACTCCCGAAGGCCTCGCGCTCATCCTGAATACGCTTGCAACGGCGGATCTCGGTGCGTCTGTGAGAGAGAAACTGATCCGTCAACTCGCGAACGTCGATCTTGGCAAAGGCGGCAGCGCGCTCTTGCGGCCGATCGGTGCCTTAGAGCAGTCCGGCGACATCCGGCTTCTTTCCGCATGCGCTTCCCTGAGGAACACGCTGAAGCTTCCTCCCTCGTCCGGATACCTCAGGCTCAGCAGGAATTCATTGACCGCGGCGGTCAACCGTTCGCTGCCAGATTCCGTCCGCCTCCAGCACCTGGAAATGATTGCGCTGTTGCCTTACAAGGAGAAATCTGAGGTTCTTTTCAAATGCCTTGACAACACGGAGCCTGTAAAGGTGCAGGAAGCCGCTATCCGCCAACTGGCTGACTATGCGGAGCCGGCTATCGGCTACCGGCTGGTTGAAAAATGGCCGGAGCTCGGGCCGCAGATCCGGCGATACGCCGGCGACTTGTTGCTCTATCATGAAATTCACCACGATGCGCTACTGACAGGATTGGAAAAAGGCATCATTAACATCGGCGAAATGAATTTTGATCTGGAGCGTCGGAGGACATTGTTGTGGTGGACCAACAATGAAAATACAAAACGACGCGCGGAGGCGCTGTTTTCCGACGCCGGCGTCGTCAACCGAAAGGAGGCGATCGACAAGATGAAACCGGCGCTCACGCTCGCGGGGTCCCCGCAGAACGGCGAAAAGATCTTTACCACCATTTGCGGCAACTGCCACATGTATGGCTCCATCGGGCACAGTGTAGGTCCGGTGCTGACGGAGATCAGCCGCAAAAGCAAGGAACTGCTTCTCAGTGATATCCTCGATCCCAACGCAGCCGTCAACACCCAGTACATCAACCACCGCGTGGAAACAAAAAGCGGAGAGATACACATGGGCGTGGTCGACTCGGAGACCGATCAATACATCACGATCAAGAAAATGGGCGGCGAAAAAGTAACGATCAACAAATCGGACGTGAAGAAGTTCAGCTCCCTGGGCACCTCGCTGATGATGGAGGGCCTGGAAGGCAGCATGTCGCAGCAGGAGATGGCAGACCTGCTGGCATTCCTGCAGGAGGGCAATAGCGGCACCGTTGGTAAATAGATATAGGGAGTAAACCAATTTTTGCGACCATCACCATGGAAACCGCCAAAGCCAAGAATATCGACGAGTACATTGCAGCTTTTCCAAATGAGGTGCAG
>DASVOT010000218.1:0-3269 GCA_036383235.1 Chryseosolibacter sp. | reverse complement strand
CAGGGGGATGACCATCTGTTTCATGATCATTGTTAATTCACCTGGCAGCTGGCAGTTCGCCTATGCGCCACTGGAACATGCCGCGTGGCATGGATTCACCCCAACAGACCTTGTTTTTCCCTCTTTCCTTTTCGCTGTAGGAAATGCCATGGCATTTGTCATGCATAAATACGAGAACCAGGGAAATGCCGTTTTCTGGCGCAAGATCCTGAAGCGGACTTTCATTATTTTTCTGGTTGGGTATCTGATGTACTGGTTTCCTTTCTTCCGGCAAGCGCAAGATGGCGGAATAGAATTGAAACCGTTGGCCGAAACGCGGATTTTAGGTGTATTGCAGCGCATCGCGCTCTGTTATTTCTTTGCCTCCGTCATCCTGCATTTCGGCTCGCGGAAATTCGCATTGTGGTTCAGTGCATTCGCCCTGTTTGGATACTGGATCATTTCATGGTTTTTCGGCGACGCCTCCGACCCCTACAGCATGACCGGGAACGCCGGCTTAAAGCTCGACCTGTTTTTATTCGGGCCGAGTCACCTGTATCACGGGGAGGGTATTGCCTTTGATCCAGAGGGCCTGCTCAGCACGCTCCCCTCCATTGTCAACGTCATTGCGGGGTATTTTGCGGGAGATTATATCCGCAGGAACGGAAACTCATACGAGACGATCAGCAAACTGATGATCGCCGGCGCATTCCTGATTTTTGGAGCCCTCGTCTGGGATATGGCCTTCCCCGTCAATAAGAAGATCTGGACGAGCTCATTCGTATTGCTCACGGTGGGCCTGGACCTTCTCATTCTTTCCGTTCTTATCTATATCATCGAGATCTACAAGCGCCAGAGGTGGACACATTTCTTCGTTGTCTTCGGAAGGAATCCCCTGTTCATCTATGTGCTGGCGGACCTGCTCATCACTTTTATGGGCATGATCACTGTGCAGGGCTCCAACCTGCAGGAGTGGCTGTATCAAAATGTTTTCGGGTCGTTCGCCGGACCGTTTCTGGCTTCCTTCCTTTTCGCCTTCTTCTATATGCTCCTGAACTGGACGGTGGGTTATTTCCTCGATAAAAAGGGCATCTATATCAGGGTTTGAGCACGATGATCACATCGTCCTTAATGACAGGCACGACGTCATAAACATCTTCCGTCAGGCAGAAGTCGATATCTTTCTGGATGTTCAGCCGCTGGAGCCGTTTGATATGGCTGGAATCTTTCAGGAATTCCTTCAGGTTGTGCCGGGCTTCCGCGTACAATCGCCTGGCGATCTCGGGCGCATCACAGGCGGATTCGAAATCATTTTTCAGGTTTTCGACCAACGCCCCTGCAAAGACTGTGTCTTCAAGGTTCACTTTCCCTTTCCATCCGGAACAAACGATCAGAACATTCGTGGTTATCTGCCGCAGGTACCGGACTACGGACGAGAGGTTCAGAAAAGAACCGATCACGATGTTCTTCGCGCCCATGGATTTGGCAATCGCCTGTGTGCCGTTGGTGGTGGTGAACGCTATTTTTTTCCCTTCCAGGAGCGGATCCATATATTCAAAGGGAGAATTTCCAAGGTCGAAACCGTTGACCTTTTTTCCGTCTCTCTCCCCGGCAGTCAGGTAACCTTCCGCTTTCAGCGCAAGACATTCGGGCAGCCGGGCGAAGGGAGTAATACTGAGAATGTTGTGGGCAAATGCTGTGGTCATGCAGGAGGTAGCGCGCAGAATGTCTACAATCACGACCGTTTGATCCTCGACCGGATACAGATGCATCAGATCAGGAGAAAGACAAACGTCTATTGATCGCTTCATGGAATCCTCCGCTTAGGACTGTGTGATAAAAGGCGGCTTTTGAACGGAGGCTTTCAGGCTTTTTCCCCTCACGTCAATGAAAATATCACTTCCCGGCGACGCATTTCCCTCTGACACATAGCCCATACCGATGCCGGTGTTCAGGATGGGGGAGATGGTTCCGGATGTTACTTTTCCGATGACATTGCCCTTTGAATCCTTGATCGGGTAGTCATGGCGCGGAATTCCCCTGTCGATCATTTTGAAACCCACAAGTTTTTTCTTTACGCCCTGTTCCTTCTGTTTTTTGAGGTTCGCCGCGTTCGTGAAATCTTTTGTGAACTTCGTGATCCAGCCCAGGCCCGCCTCCAGGGGTGAGGTTGTATCATCGATGTCATTCCCGTAAAGGCAGAAACCCATTTCCAGGCGCAGGGTGTCGCGGGCACCGAGGCCGATGGGCTTGATCGCTGCATCCTTGCCGGCGTTGAAGATATCGTCCCATATTTTTCGCGCGAAAGATTTGTTCACGTAGAGTTCAAATCCTCCTGCGCCAGTATATCCGGTGTTTGATACAATGGCGTTCGGGACGCCCGAAAATTCACCCACCACGAAATGATAATACGGAATGGATTTGAGGTCAGTTTTTGTCAGTTTCTGCAGGACCGCCGTGGCCTTGGGGCCCTGTACCGCGAAAAGGCAGGTGTCGTCGGAAATATTTTTCATCTCCGCGCCTTTCGTGTTGAACTGGCTGATCCAGTTCCAGTCTTTTTCGATGTTGGAAGCGTTCACGACCAACAGGTAATCGTTGTCTTTGATCTTATAAACGAGAAGGTCATCGACGATGCCTCCCTTTTCGTTGGGAAGACAGGAATATTGCGCCTGTCCGTTCCCGAGTTTTGAGGCATCGTTTGATGTTACGCGCTGGATGAGGTCGAGTGCCTGCGGGCCTTTAATGGTGAATTCGCCCATGTGCGACACGTCAAAAATACCTACCCCGTTTCGGACTGTCATATGCTCCTCGATGTCGGAGGAGTAGCGCACGGGCATATTGTACCCGGCGAAAGGGACCATTTTCGCGCCGAGCTTTACATGAAGGTCATTCAGGGGGATGTGTTTTACTTCTTCCATAAGGCCGTTTCCGATGGCCACAAAGGTAAAACAAATCTATAAGTAAAAAATGGCGTTATCTGATAAGACGGATCCAGCCTTTAAATTCCTGTTTTTGACGCGACGGCTCGTTGGTATCAAAAATCACAGTCGCCTGGTAAAAATATACGCCGCTGCCAGCTTCCTTTCCCTCATTCGTGCGGCCATTCCAGAAAACGGGTGTTTCATCGGCCGTCAGGCTCCTGGTGAAAATCTCCTGTCCCCACCGTGAATATATCCTGATGTCGACGTGCTTGAGCGACCTGGAGCAATCCTCCCGGAAGATGTCTTCCTTTGGGTATGTTGTTAAAAAATCATTTTTATCGTCCTTTAGCCCCGGCGTTATGACGTTCG